>NZ_QUAJ01000002.1 GCF_003391055.1 Psychrilyobacter piezotolerans | reverse complement strand
TAAAAAAAGCTTTTAGGTTGTCGTTGGTAAGAATATCTTTAAGTGTAATAGTAGTCATAATAGTTATTATACCAAAAAACCCCCAAGATGGGGGCTGGGGGTTGAAGAAGCGTTAGCTTTTTTTTATACAATTTACAATTTACAATTTCTAATGTACAATTAGAATAGATTTTAAAGTAATTAGGATGATTATATAATTCGGAACAAAATAGGTTCCAAAGTTTCCGCCTTTGATACGGGTTCATTTGCTTTTTTTCTGAAAAAGAAACGAACCAAAGAAAAGCAGACTTTTTCTAAATGATGTTATAGGGGTGAGACCATGGATCCCCCTTTCTTAGTGGGATTCCTGACGGGCATAATGGGTACGACGAAACTCGCAAGATGTTTACTGTGAAGTAGAGAAACATCTAGAAAAAGGGATTAAAGTCAGAACCAAAGAGAGGTTATAACCAAGAAAAAAGTGTTTTAATCTGTGAAAATCAGAGTATTTTCTGTGTTCGCAATATTCTTAGTTTATAGAATAAACTTTAGAGATATTGGTGATGCCCATATCGGGTAGTCTCGATAGAGATCCGCGTTCTATGGATTATACTAAAAACTTCTGTGTAATAGCATTAATTCTTTAATTAGTGTAGATTGGTGGCAGGGAAAGGTTCTAAAAATCTGAGTAAATCTGTGTAATCTGCGACAAAGACAAAGCTCCTGTGCTGTAGCAATTTTTTTTAATACTCTTATATACCCTTTGTGTAATTCGTGACAAAAAAAGGTTTCAAGAGAAAAAAAGTTCTACCCGCAAGGGTATCATCAAGGCTTCTAAAGATTATTGTATAATCTAAGAATCTTGAGACAGGGGTTTCAAATTATTTATATTGGAGGTTTTATGAAAAAAATATTGATAACCATAATACTGGGAACACTCCTGCTATCCTGCAGTGGTATGGAAAAAGAAAAAACTATAAAGGTGGATAAGATAGAAATACCGTATTCCATGGTAGAGCAGAGTATAGACTTAGATGATGCCATGAGTTTAAAACTATTTTTAGAAAATGGATTTAATCCCAACTATATAGGGGAAGATGGGGAAACCCTCCTAATGAAGATAGTTAAAAACAACAGTCTTAAAAGTTTGAAGGTGATCATCTCCCATGGTGTGGATTTAGAGGCAGAAACTCCTCCTCAAAAAAAAATGAATACGACATCCTATGATCCTAATAAAAGAGCTGTCGATTTTGTAAAGACCAAAAAGGCTTTGGATATCCTGGTAGAAGCAGGGGCAGATATAAATTATATAAATAACCTGGGAGTGCCTTTAATTATAAATTTTATTAAAGAAAAACCTACTAGTTATGTTGAAAAATTGATCTTAGAGGGTGCCGATCCGGATACAGCAGATAAAAGCCGGTGGACTCCATTGATGTGGGCAGCTTCCAAGAGGAATAAAGAGGTAGTAAAGCTGCTCATAGCAAATGGTGCCGATATCAACATAACAGATGACAGGAGAAATTCGGCTGTATACTATGCATATGATGAGGATACTATCAGGATGTTTTTGACTAAAAATTTAAATTTATACTATAAAAATAAAGATGGAGAAAATGTACTGGGAGAGGTATACCTTCGAAGTATATCCAATTCATATTATGGTGCAGTGGAAGATATAATAAAAATAGGCGGGGATAAAAATTATTCATCCTATGGGGATACACCTATGGGGATAGCCCGGGAGAATAAAGATAAAAAGATGGTAGAATTACTGTCAAAATTGGGAGTGAAAGAAGATGAAAAATACTAAAAGAATAAAGGTAGGAGATATCTATATAGGCGGAAGTGAAGATGTAATTATCCAGTCTATGACAAATACAAATACAGCAGATGTAAAAAAAACAGTAGCCCAGATAAAAAAGCTGGAAAGTTTAGGATGTCAGCTGGTAAGGGTGACTGTAAATAATATAGCAGCGGCAGAGGCCATAAAGGAGATAAAAAAACAAATCAGTATTCCCCTGGTGGCAGATATTCATTTTGACTATAAATTAGCGTTGCTGGCGATAGAAAACGGGATAGATAAGCTCCGTATAAACCCGGGAAATATAGGATCTGACGAAAGGGTAAAAGAAGTAGTGGATAAAGCCAAAGAGTATAATATACCTATCAGGATAGGGGTAAACGGCGGATCTCTGGAAAAAGAGATCTTAAAAAAATACGGGAAAGTAACACCTGAGGCTCTGGTAGAAAGTGGGATGTACCATATAAATCTGCTTGAAAAATACGAATTTGAAAATATAATAATATCTCTCAAAGCAAGTAATGTAAAGATAATGAGGAAAGCCTATCAAATAATAGCGGAGAAGATAGATTATCCATTACATCTGGGAGTGACTGAGGCAGGAACTTATTTTCAGGGAAGTATAAAATCAGCCATAGGGATAGGAAGTCTTTTAATAGATGGAATAGGAGATACTATCCGGGTATCCTTGACAGAAGATCCCACAGAGGAGATAGGTGTAGCCAGGGAGATCTTGAAAGTGTTGGGTATAGGAGAGGCAGGAACGGAGATCATCTCCTGCCCGACCTGCGGGAGAACCGAGATTGATCTGATAGGACTGACTAAAAAAGTGGAGAAAAAGTTTTCTGACTATGGAAAACAGATCAAGATAGCAGTTATGGGATGTGTGGTAAACGGTCCCGGTGAAGCTCGTGAAGCCGACTATGGTGTGGCTGGCGGAAATGGTGTAGGAGTACTTTTTAAAAAAGGAAAAGTAATAAAGACAGTCAAAGAGGATGAAATTTTAGAAGAGCTGAAAAAGCTCATAGAGGAAGATATGGAAAACTAAGACTCTTCCTTTCTATGGAGATTCCACGATTATTAAAATTAAGTGTAATTTAAACTTAATTTTAAATATGAACCGATTGACGAGTACGAAATTTTCTTATAGTTGTAAGAAAATTACGATGTCAAAGAGAAACCGAGGCTATACTTCGAAGCTCTTACGATAGTTTACCATTTGCGAAAGGGCAAACGACAACAAGGAATGGGTTCTAAAGTTCGAACTCTTCCTTCTTATGTTTTCTCGATTGACGAGTACGAAATTTTCTTATAGTTATAAGAAAATTACGATGTCAAAGAGAAACCGAAGCGAGAATAGTTTGCGCTGGGTAAGTCACAATCGTCATTGTAGAAACACTATTGCCAAAGCTCAACGACTATAAACTTCGGTTAAAACCAAGAAAAAATCTTTGTGATCTTGGTGTAAACAGGAGGTCCATATGAAAAAAATTATATTTATAATAGTGACGTTATTGACCATAGCAGGATGCAGTTCTGCAGAAAAAAAAGAGGGAAAAATATTAAAAAACCAAGATTTTGATGGTGCTGTAAAGATAAGATTTGAAGGAAGAGCTGAGAGGGTGTTTATAAGTGGAGATGTGGTTAATTTAGGCCATGAATACTATCTGGTTCCAGGGGAGTATGTAGTGAGCTGGAATCCCAGAAGTTATATAAGTATTGGTGTAAGTGTAGGAGGGTCTGGTAATAATAACGATATGGAGCAGAGGTCCAATGCCAGGATTGTTATAGAAAAAGATTCTGTTGTGAAACTAAAGGGGGACAGTGCTGATCTAACAGAGGCAGGAGGGAAGTTATGAAAAAGACAGTTTTATTTTTATTGTGTTCTATAAATTTATTTGCCTACAGGGTTGAAAATACCAGGGACAGGGAGATCACAATATATCCTAACAAGGTAGTTGTCAATGAATCTCTGGAGTTAAAAGATGATGGAGATAAAGACAGGATAACCTACGGGGGAGTCTCTAAAAATATAGATATCAGTTCTATTAATTTGACAGGGGGAGATCTCAAAGGAGTGGAATTAGAAAAAAATGCAGACTCCAACACCATATTGAAATCTTATCTGGGGAAGATTATTCGGGCTGAAAAAAATGGGAAGACCTATGACCTGGTACTCCTTGATTTTGGGAAAAATCTGGTTGGGAAAGATATAAAAACAGGGGAGGTCTATATCTTAAATGACCCTGATATTAAATTAGGTGATACAGAGATAAAAACTGAGAATAAACTGATTATGAATGTGGGGAATCCGTATAAAAAATTGACTATATCCTATATAACGGGAGGAATAAATCTAAATATATCTCATAAACTGGATATAGATAAGATGAAGTTAGAAACATGGGGAAAGGTCTATAACAATACAGGGATGGATCTGGAAGATGCAGGTGTAAAAATCATAGCTGAACTTCCGACTCCAAGGGTCTATGGGATGAAATCTGTAATGACAGAAATGGCGGATAATATCTTCATAGGGGAATCTAACGACAGGATAGAATACAACTTAAAAGACAGACTTAACTTGAAAAAAAACAGTGAAAAAAACATAAAATTAGAGACAAAGAAAGTAAACTTGGTTCAGAAATATGTATACTGGACCAGGGAATACTCTAAAAATCCAACCAGGATAATAGAGGTGAAAAATATAGGTGATACAACTATTCCCATGGGAAGAATATATGTGTGGGATGGTAAAATTTTTGTAGGAGATTCAAATCTGGGATTTATTCCCAGGGGAGAGAAGTATGATTTGAGATTAAACAAAAATTTTAAAGTTATAGTGGAGAAAAAAATAAAAAACAGTTATTCTTTAGGGAATAATCTGGTAAAAAAAGAGATTGAGATTGAAATAAAAAATAATGGTAAGGAAAAAATAAGTTTGGAAATAAACTATGATCAGCTGCCGGAAATT
This sequence comes from Psychrilyobacter piezotolerans, assembly GCF_003391055.1. Classification (NCBI taxonomy): domain Bacteria; kingdom Fusobacteriati; phylum Fusobacteriota; class Fusobacteriia; order Fusobacteriales; family Fusobacteriaceae; genus Psychrilyobacter; species Psychrilyobacter piezotolerans. Next base: position 203,228 of record NZ_QUAJ01000002.1, on the reverse strand, counting down.
TGGACTAAACTAAGATCTCAAGAAAAATATGAAAAAATTTCCAACAGAATAATTAAATTTAAATTAGAAATGAATAAAAATAGTAAGAAAAAAATTATTTTCTCTTATATTGAGGAGAAAAAATAAACTTTTTATGAGTTTGTTGCGTCAAAGTAGTATAGGAGAATGAAATTATGAATTTTGATGAAATATTTGAGACGTATTTTAGTAGGATCTACAATAAAATACTGGGAATGGTAAAAAACAAGGAAGATGCTGAGGATATAGCCCAAGATGTATTCTTAACTGTCTATAAAAATTTGAAAAAATTTAGGAATGACAGCGGGGTATATACATGGGTATATCGGATAGCTATTAATAAAACCTATGATTTTTTTAGGAGAAGAAAGGAAACATTTGAGCTCAATGAAGAGGTGCTGAGTATAGAAGACAATGAAGATGTAACTACAAAAATAGTGTTAGAGGAAAAGTTACAACTAATATCTGAGAGGGAAAGGGAAATAATACTTATGAAGGATATATACGGCTATAAACTTAGGGAGATAGGCAAGATAAAAGATATGAAACTCTCAACAGTAAAATCGATCTACTATAAAGGCTTGAAGGAGATGGGGGGATTATAATGGATGATTTTAGAGAAAAATTAAATGGAGATATAAAGGCAAGGGTAAAGGTAAATATATATAAAACTTTATTAGAGGAAGAAAAGCATAAAAATAAAAGAAACAGTGCTATCGGACTTTCACTATTTATTGTGGGAATAGTATCTACTTCGGCGCTTTATCAAGTGAGAGATATTAGTCAGCCGCAAAATGTCAGGGCAAGTCAGGGTATTGTAAAAACAGTAACGAGCAGAAATGATCTGCCTAAATATTTAGAGGTGAAAAACGCAGTAGAAATGGACCTTTTAGATGATGGTTTATTAAAGGGCAGGAAGCTGTCAAATGTTAAAGAGGAAGATTTTTTTGTAAGTGATTTTAAGATGTAGGGAGGAAAATTAAATGAGAAGGTATATAATACTGGGGTTGATGCTACTAGGATCGATGTTCTCCTATGCAAATATGTCTATAAGCAATATGGAAAAGGAACTGTCAACAATTGGAATAAGTGATGAAAATATAGAAAATGCAAAGACTATTTTGAGTACGGCACTAAAAAAACATAAGATAATGCTCATCGAATTGGACCAGAAAGAGTTGGAAATAAATAAATTATTGATAGATGATCCGGAAAAAAACTGGTTTAAAATAAATAAACTTTTTGATGAGATTGGCCAGATAAATGCAAATATGAAAAAAAATCAGCTGAAAACTCAAATAGACGTGAGAAAGTATATATCCAAGGAAGATTATTTAAAAGCGAAGGATCTGTATATGGCAAATCGTGGAGCAGGGAAAACAACTACTATAGACGTTCAAATAAACAAAAATTAAGTTGTGGGAAACCACGACTTTTTTTGTATTAAAAAAAAAATGTTGTATAATTTTATTATAAAAATAAATTTGAGAAGAGGAGGAGAAGGATGAAATATTTAAAAGAAATAGATGAAGAAGTATATGATGCTATAAAAAAAGAGGAAAAGAGGGAGGAAGACGGAATAGAATTAATTGCATCAGAAAATTTAGTGTCCAAAGCTGTCATGGAAGCCAATGGAAGTGTGATGACCAATAAATATGCTGAAGGGTATTCGGGAAAAAGGTATTACGGTGGCTGCCAATGTGTGGATATAGTGGAAAAATTGGCTATATCCAGAGCAGCTAAACTATTTGGAGTAAAATATGTAAATGTACAGCCGCACTCCGGTTCCCAGGCTAACATGGCTGTATACAAGGCTCTTATCAATATAGGTGATACTATCTTAGGGATGAGATTGGATCACGGAGGACATTTAACCCATGGAAAAAATGTTAATTTTTCAGGTCAGGATTACAATGCAGTATTTTATCGTGTAGATAAAAAAACAGAGATGATAGATTATGATGATCTGAGACAGGTTGCCCACGCAGCTAAACCTAAATTAATCATAGCAGGGGCAAGTGCATACTCAAGAACAATAGATTTTAAAAAATTTAGAGAGGTAGCAGATGAGGTAGGAGCGTATTTAATGGTAGATATGGCTCATATAGCAGGGCTGGTAGCTGCAGACTGTCATATAAGCCCTATACCATATGCTCATGTGACTACTACAACCACCCATAAAACTCTCAGAGGACCACGTGGCGGGATGATCATGACAGATGATGAAGAGATTGCTAAAAAAATAGATAAATCTGTTTTCCCTGGGATTCAAGGGGGACCATTGATGCATACTATAGCAGGAAAGGCCGTTTCTTTGAAGGAGGCGTTAAGTGAAGAGTTTGTAAGCTACCAAAAGCAGGTGATAAAAAATGCTGAAGTTTTAGCTCGAAGTTTGGAAGAAAAGGGATACAGGATAGTCAGCGGAGGAACAGACAATCACCTGATGTTGGTGGACCTGTCTCCTAAAAATATTACTGGAAAGGCGGCAGAGGAAGTGCTGGAAATGGCCGGGATAACTGTAAATAAAAATGCGATTCCCTACGATGTGGAGAAACCATTTATAACCAGCGGAATAAGGATAGGAACACCAGCCATAACCACTCGTGGGATGAAGGAGGCGGAGATGAGAAAGATCGCCGGTTATATAGATTATGCTCTGGAGTCTATAGGAGATGAAAGAAGATTGATCGCTGTAAAGGAAGAGGTAAAGATCCTGTGCGAGAAGTTTCCTATATACAAATAGTAAATAGTAATGAGAGGTGGAGAAGATTAAAAAGTTATATGAAATACAAATAGATGAAGAGGGAGTATTTTTAGAAAGACCCAATAGATTTATTGCCCATGTACGATTAGATAGTGGTTCTGAAGAAATTGTTCATGTCCATGATTCAGGGAGGATAAAGGAACTCCTCTACGAAGGGAACAGGGTAAAACTCAGACGTGCAACTAATCCCAATAGAAAAACAAAATGGGATATGATTAGCGGGAGGGCCTCTGATGGGGAAGATATCCTTATAAACTCAAGTTTTCACCGATATATATCGGAAAACCTGTTGAATGACTTTGAAATATCTCCCTTGGGAAAGATAGATAAATTGAAGGCTGAAGTAAAATATGGCAAATCCAGACTGGATTATCTTTTAGAAAAAGATGGCAGAAAAATATGGGTAGAAGTAAAGGGTGTTTCACTTGCCGAAGACAGAGTGGCTATGTTTCCAGATGCTCCCAGTGAGAGAGCTGTTAAACACCTGAAGGAGCTCATTGAACTAAAGGAAGGTGGAGACAGGGCAGCGGTAATTTTGCTGGTTTTTAGGAATTCAGATAGTTTTAGACCCAGGTATGAGACAGACCCAAAATTTAATGAATATTTTTATAAAGCAATCTCCATGGGAGTAGAAATATACCCTATACAACTATCTCTAGATAATGGTATTATAAATTATAAGGGAACAATAGAGATAATGGGTAAAATTAAAAACTAACTTTTTCTCTTTCCGTTATAAATTATAAATTTGTGCGAAGCACATTGGGGGGATAAAGGTGGCAAATTTTAAATTTGTGCAAAATAAGAAATGTGAGTATTTTCCATGTCATACAGTAGCTGATGAGAGTAAATTTAACTGTTTATTCTGTTACTGTCCATTATATATGTTAGGAGAGGAATGTGGCGGTAATTTCAAATACACTCATGGGATAAAAGATTGCAGTAATTGTATAATCACACACATGAAGGATACAGGATATGATTTTGTCCAACAAAAAATGCTGACTGTAATCGATATAGTACAAAATGAATATTTGGATAAGCATAGGGATGAGGAAAAAGTAAATATTAAGTAATCTGTAATAGCAGGAATTAAGAAAATAGCCTTATAGGGACTAAAATCTCTATAAGGCTATTTTCTTAGCTTTTTTATAACCCTTTAAAAATTATTTAAAAATTTACTGATCCTTTCATTCTCAGCAGAATTAAATATTTTGTCAGGAGTATCGCAGCTGAGGATAGTTCCGCAGTCCATAAAAACTACCCTGTCTGAAACTTGTTTTACAAATTTCATCTCATGGCTGACTATGACCATGGTTATTCCAGTATCTCTAAGGGATTCTATTACTGTAAGAACCTCCTTTACCATCTCCGGATCAAGGGCAGATGTAGGTTCATCAAAAAGAAGTATTTTGGGATTTCTGGCAAGAACCCTGGCGATAGCTACTCTTTGCTGCTGTCCCCCGGAAAGAGCCTGAGGATAATTATTCATCCTGTCCTCCAGACCTACCATGGTTAAAATCTCCATGGCTTTTTTTAAAGCGGCTTCTTTTTTGACCTTATCTACAACTATGAGAGGTTCCATGACATTTTCGAGAGCTGTTTTGTGCGGGAAAAGATTAAAGGATTGAAATACCATCCCCATCTTTTTTAAAATCTCGGTCTTCTCCTTTTTCCCGGGGTTTCTTTTATCACACACAAGGGGTGATCTAAAAACTTCAAGGGTTCCCGAGTCTATTTTTTCTAAATCTATAAAGCATCTTAAAAGAGTAGATTTTCCGCTGCCTGAGGGACCTATAATAGAAATAATTTCTCCCTTGTTGATATCCAAAGAGACATCTTTTAGGATATTTAAATTTCCAAATGATTTGTTAAGATTTTTTATTTTTATTGACATGAAATCGCCATCCTTTTTTCCAAATTTTTAAAGACCAGCAGGATTAAAGTAGAAAGAATAAGGTAGAAAATACCACAGATAAAGAAGGGAGTTATGGAAAAATCCCTTGTTACCAGTTCCCTTGAATTTCTTAAGATTTCAGCTGTACCTATGACCGAAACCAGAGATGTGTCTTTGATAAGTGCTATGGCTTCATTGGAAAGGGGAGGCAGTGCAGTCCTAAGAGCCTGAGGCAGGATTATTCTCATCATAGTCTGTCGGTATCCCATTCCCAATACCTTTGCAGCTTCATACTGACCTCTGTCTATTCCCTGTATACTCCCACGAAATATTTCACAGAGATAGGCAGAATAATTGATGATGAAGGTGATACTGGCAGCAGTTAGGGGGGGAAGAGTTATCCCCATTACCGGCAGGCCGTAGTACATGAAGAAGAGCTGTAAAAGGAGCGGTGTGCCCCTGAATATCCAAGTATAGAAAGTTACAAACTTCTTTACCGGTGAAACTTTAGAAAGTTCCCCCAGTGCAAGGAGGAGTCCCAAGGGAATTGAAAATAATACTGTAATGAGATAAAGTCTCATGGTAATATCCAGTCCTTTTGCTATGTAGTAGATGCTGTCAGTCATAATTTAACCTCTCCCTCCGAACCATTTTTCATAGATCTTATTGTATGTTCCGTCTTTTTGCATCTCGTCTAAAATTCTGTTTATCTCGGTGATGAGGGCATTGTCTTCCCTTCTCATCCCGATACCTGTATATTCAACAGCCAGCGGATCATTGACAACTGTAAAGATGTCTCTGTTTTCCTTTTTTTCTTTTTTAGCAATATAATATTTACCCACCATGGAATCAATTATTACAGCCTGGGTTCTTCCTGCTTCTAAGTCTAAAAGTGCTTCTACATTGGAACTGTATTTTTTTACGTCTTTCACGTCTGGATATACCGGATTTTTTTCTAAAGCAAAGTAGGAAGAACTTCCCATCTGTAAACCAATGGTCTTTCCTGAAAGATCCGAGATCCCTTTGATATTACTGCCGCTTTTAGTAACAATGATTTGTTCCCCGTCAAAATAAGATTTTGAAAATGCGATCTGTTTCTTTCTGCCCTGGGTGATAGTCATTCCATTCCAAACCATGTCTATTTTTTTACTTCTGAGTTCGAAGATGATACCATCCCAATCACAGGGTTTAAACCTGGCTTCAACTCCCATTCTATTGGCGGCTTCCTTGGCTAAATCTATATCGAATCCTACTATATCGCCATTTTCTCCCCTGAATCCCATAGGGGCAAAGGTATCATCTAACCCCACAGTAAAATATCCGTCTTTTTTTATTTTTTTTAAAGTATTTCCCTTTTCACTTGAAAAAGCAAAAGATTGTACACCAGCTAATATTAAAATTAATGTTATAAAAATTTTTTTCATAAATAAATCCTCCTTAAGTTTGTTTTGCTGTTATCATTTTATCTCCGGAAAATAAAAAAGCCATCTAGAATATCTAGATGGCTAAACAACAGTGTGAGTTTAACGTTTAAATCATCATAGATACAAAACCAAGTTTTTTTGAAAAACAACATGGATCTGTAACTATGATTAAATCATAATACAAATCCTTATCTATGATGATGATGATGAACTGTAATAAAAATTGAAAATGATCTGTTAAACATTTGGCTCTCCTCCTGTATGATTTTTTAGTATGATACACCTAAAAAAAATAAATGTCAATAAAAATTTTATTTAATAAATTATTCTTAACTCTTGGAAACAAAATGAAATACCTTATAAAAATAGATTGGCATAGGTTTATCCTGGTAGACAACAGGCTCAAAAACCCATTGTTTTAGGGCTTTTTTTACCTCATCTTCAAAACCGTATTTGGAACTTGTATAAAATTTGATATCTTCTACTCTGCCTTTTTTATCTACTAAAAATTTAACTTTCACAAGAGTTTCCTTTTCATATCCCATCTTGAGAGCAAGATCTGGATAGCTGGGAGGAATTTCTTTGTGAATAACAATATTGATTCCGGAAACTTTTTGATTCTTAAGAGCATATTGCCCGTTTTGAATCTTTATTAAATTTTTATCATTTTCCTGATTTCCTAAAACAGCGTCATCTGCAGCTGTTTTTTGAACTGCCTCGATTTCGCTATTTTTATCTGATTCAGTGTAACCGGGATCCATGGGTTTTATTATTTTTTCAGGTTTAGTTTTTTTTGATTGAACTATTTTTGGTTCTGCCTTTATGATCTTTTTTTGAACTACTTGTTTTTTAGGGATGTTCTCTTTCTTAGGATTTATTTTCTTTTTTATCTGTTTCGTGTTTTTATCTGCACTCTTTTCTTTTTCAGTAGTCATCTTAGCCAGGGTTTTATTGCTGTTTCCTGGGGCAGACATGGTTAAATTAACATTGATATTGGGAGAATTTTCTCCGTTTTTCAGGCTGTTAACAAAAATTTGTGAAAATACAATAAAAACTATAATATGAAGCAGGACTGAAATTATAAAAAATTTAGATTTCATTGGAACTTTCTCCTAATATTTCATATATTTTATCTATATCCAATGAATTACGTAAAGTTTCTTCCCACCTATCGTATTCATCCACCTTAAATTTTTCAAAATCAAAATAATCATCTATAGGTTCTAACCCCTTAGAAATCCTGATGTTATTTATAAAAGTCCGGGTAAATATTGAATTATCAAAAACTCCATGGATATAGGTGGCAAAAATATTATCTTTTAAAACACCTAAATTTGGTTTATTTTCAAAAATAGAATTTTCCTTTGACTGGGTAACCCCTTGATGGATCTCATACCCGGAAACCTTACAATTGTCACATCCCTTCAAAAGTCCTGTGTTGTGAGTGATTTTTTCAGTGGTTTGGAATGTCTGTTTTTCTTTCTCCATGGTAGTGGTAATATCTAAAAGTCCTAATCCCTCTATGACTTTATCTTTGGATTCAATCATGTATGGGTCTAAAATTTCCTGGCCTAAAATCTGGTAACCTCCGCAAATTCCAACTATGATCCTGCCTTTCTTACTCTGTTCAATGATAGTTTTGTCGATACCTAATTGTTTTAATTTAATGAGATCCTGTATCGTATTTTTACTCCCGGGGATGATGATGATATCGGCTTCACAAATCTCGGATTTTGAGAGGGTAAAGTTAAGGCTGACGTCTTTGTAATATGAAAGGGCATCAAAATCTGTATAATTTGACATCTTATCCAGTCTGATTACTGCAATATTTAAGTCATTTTTCCCTTGTTTTTCACCGAATTTCTTGGTAAGGATATCCTCTTCCTCAATATTTAAAGGGACCCAGGGGATAACTCCTAAAACAGGTATATCTATCCCGGCTTTTAGGAGTCTGTCAGTGAGGTCTTCTATTCCCGGCATGAGAAGATCTATATCACCTCTGAATTTATTGATGATCAAGCCCTTTATCCTTCTCCTGTCTTTTTCATCCAGCATCAGGATAGTACCATAGAGGGAAGCAAAAACTCCTCCCCTCTCGATATCTCCCACAAGGATAACGGGAGAGTCGATTAACTCTGCCATCCCCATGTTGACTAAGTCTACATCTCTAAGGTTCATTTCGGCAGGAGAACCGCCACCCTCTAAAACCCCTATATCGTAATTAGTCTCAATGATCTTATAGTTTTTTAAAGCAATAGACTTAAAAAAATCGGTATTTTTAAAATATTCCTTGGCATCCATATTTTTATGGGGGATCCCTTCGATGATTATCTGTGAATCATTATCGGAATTTGGTTTCATTAAGATGGGATTCATATATGCCCGGGGAGGAGTATTGCATGCCTCTGCCTGTACGACTTGAGCCCGGCCCATCTCTAATCCATCTCTGTCAATATATGAGTTAAGAGCCATATTCTGGGATTTATAGGGTGCTACTTTATTACCATCTTTATAAAAAATCCTGGCTAAACCAGCTACGATGACACTTTTTCCTGTAGAAGATCCGGTTCCTTGAATCATAATTTTTTTATGTCTCATAATTTTTCTCCTTTTTAATATTTGTTTTTTAATTTTTCAGCTGATTCAGGGTGAAATATTTTTACCATCTCATAGATCCCCTGTGTAAGAGCACGGGGGCCGGGGAGATTAAAGATACTGTCATCCGCAATAATATAATACTTTTTATTTTTAATGGCAGTTAAAAAACGGTAGTTTTCCTCCATTAACATATTATCAATACTTCTCTGGCTTCCAAAAATAATATCCGGATTATTCAGGATCAGCTCCTCCAAGGAATATCTCCATCCGTCTTTTTCTCTGGCTATATTATCTCCCCCGGCTAATTCCATGAGGGAGTTAATAAAAGTATCCCCCCCCGGGGTGATATCGGTTTTACCGCTGCCTAAAACATAATAAACCCTTGGGATTTCTTGATCTTTCAATATATATCTGGTGTAGCTGATCTTATCTTTTAAGGAGGCATTTAATCCACGGGCTTCCGGACGTCTGCCCAGCAGAGTTCCTAAATCTACGATACTCCTATGAATCTCTGGTATATTTGTAGGGCTGCGATATTTAGTTGCTGCAATCTCCAAGGAATTTAGAGTAAGCATCAATTTTTCCCTGAAATGAGTCTCTGCGATGACCATGTCCGGATCTTTATCCAGCATGACCTCCAAATTTGGCTCAAACATAGTTCCCACAATATCAATATTTTCTACTTCCTCTGGATATACAGCAAATGATGTTCTTCCTACCAGGAGATCTTCTCCTCCCAGAGCAAATATTTTTTCTGTAATACCGGGAGAGAGGGAGATAACCCTTTTAGGAAAAGTATCCGGATTTTCAGGTTCAACAGATCTCATGATCCGATTGTTTTCCAGGTGGGCTCCATTTAATTCTAAAATAAGTTCCAATGGAAGATAATATTTTCCCCGGGATACAAATGGTTCAGACAGATATGTGTATTCCCTGTGTGGAGTGATGATCCTGCTGCCTTTGAGGTAATATTTCCCGACATCTGTATTTAAAATAAATGTATCTTTTGAGCTGTTTAAATCTACTCCTATTTTGTGAAATGAATTTATACTCATGAATATAGTACCTTTCCTGCTCAGAGTATCTAATCTGCTGATATTTACATAATTCATAGAATAAGAACTTATAAATAGGAGGAAATAGATGATTATTTTAGACATATGTTTAACCCCTTATGATATTTTATAGAATAAAAAAAGTACCCTTTGAGGTACTAAAAAACTTTTTACATAGTAAAAGTCATCTCCTTGTCCTCGCAAGAAAAATAAAAACACATTAGGCAGGTCTCCTGACTCAAGCTTTACCTTACTCCTACTCCTTCCCAGAAAAATCTAGTGGATCATGTAGTTTCATAACTTTTACAGTGGCGGGACCGTATGGGGGTTTAACCCATTTCCCTTTTAATCAAAATGAACCTATAGTGGATATAATTTTCTATATTCTATCATTTTTTGAAGGAAATCACCACTCAAAAATTTCAACAGGATATTGTCCAATCATTTGTCACAGCATTGGAATTTCATGATAAATATACAAAGGGGCATTCTGAAGCAGTGGCTTCATACAGTATTGAAATAGGTGAAGCCATGGGATTAAAGGGAAAAATCCTCTTGAAATTTTCAGTCTCCTAAGTATAAAATGACAGTTCTCCAGTATCTATTAATTGCCTTTACTATTATCTCCATAATTATGGTATAATATTAGTTGTTAAAAAATAAAGCTAGGAGATGAGGATGGTAAAAAAAGATAGATTAGGTCTTGGTTTAACTGCAGTTCTGCTCGTTGTGACTATATGGATATCCAAAAAATTTGGATGGAATGAAATAAATACAGCATTGATGCTGGGGATAGTTGTAGGAAATTTATTCTTAGGGAGAAAAGCATACAAGTTTTATCCTGGATTTAATTTTGCCAACAAAAAAATATTACCCATAGCAATTACATGTTTAGGAGTGAAGGTAAATTATATAATTCTTCTGGATTTAGGAGTAAAAATTATAGGTTTTGTGTTTTTAATGGTTGTGATGCTGCTGCTGACGGGGAAATATGTGGCTAAATTTATGGGTGAAAAAGAAGAATTTGGATTGCTGTTGGGATCTGGAGGGGTAGCGAGTATAGCCGGAACTTCAGAAGTACTTGGGGAGCCAGAGGAAGAATTTGCCCTGGCTATCATTGCCATGAATATTTTAGGGCTGACAGCCATGATGATCATGCCTGGTATATCGAGATTTTTAGGTTTTGATTCCACCCAGTCTGCTCTATATATAGGCGGGACTCTGAGTTCGTTTATCCATATAATACCTGCAGCTTATAGTATTGGAGCGGAATCTTTGGGGCTGGCACTCCTGATAAAAACAGGAAAATTATTATTTTTCCCCTTGGTTTTAATCTATATAGCCGGAACAAAAAAGAAAAAATCTACAGATGAAAAAAAAATGGAGAAAAAAAAAATAAAACTGCCTTTTTTTGTCAAAGGATTCATGGTTGTGGGAGTTATCTTTACAGCCTTGCAGTATGGGACAGAAAAAATAAATCTGCAGTGGTATATAGATGGAGTTAGATATTTAAAACTTATATTCAGCTATACTTTTAAATATCTGTTGATGTTTGCACTTATTGGAATAGGCGGTAAGATAAATATAAGGACTTTATTGGTTAACGGGAAAAGGCTGATCATATACTCACTGGTGCTTATGGTGGTACAGCTGGCCCTGGGAGCAGGGCTGGTAAAGATGTTTTATTAGAAATTAATAATCTTTACGGTTACTTAGTGAGCTGTGTCAAAATTATAAAGAATACTTAGTGTTATAAAAAATAGAAGGAGAATATAAATTATGAGAGAAATAAGAGAGATATTAAATTTAAAAGCTGAGATTGAGGATAAAGGGACAAGATTGGATGCTTTTTTAAGTGAAAAAATAGAGGGGTATACTAAGTCATACACACAAAAACTTATAGAAGATGAATTAGTAGAGATCATAGGCAAGAAAAAAACACGTCCTGGAAATAAATTAAAGGGGAATGAAGAGATAAAGGTAACTGTATTAGAAGATGAAGTTTTAGATGTTGTTGCTGAAGATATCCCATTGGACATAGTATATGAAGATGAGCATATTGTGATAATAAATAAAAAACCGGATATGGTAATCCATCCGGCAGCAGGACATCATAGCGGAACCTTGGTAAATGCAATAATGCATCATATAAAAGACCTGTCTACTATAAGCGGAGTAATCAGACCGGGTATAGTCCATAGACTGGACAAAAATACAAGCGGGCTTATTATTGTAGCAAAAACCAATGAAGCACATCTTAAATTAACGGAGATGTTTAAAGATAAGACTATAAAGAAAACATATCTTGCCATATGCAAGGGGAACCTGAAGAACAAAGAAGGTAGGATAGAAAACCAAATAGGCAGAGACAGTAAAGACAGAAAGAAGATGACTGTTGTCAGAGACAATGGTAGAACGGCTATAACTAATTATGAAGTAATAAATGAAGTTGAATACTTTAGTCTGGTAAAGGTAGATTTAGAAACTGGCAGAACTCACCAGATAAGGGTACATATGAAATATTTAAATCACTCAATACTGGGAGATGACGTATACGGGAAGGCTTCTAAAAAAGCAGACAGACAGATGCTGCATGCATATAAATTAGAATTCGATCATCCTATTACAGGGGAAAAGATGGAAATTACAGGAGATCTGCCAGAAGATTTCAAAAAGGTAATGGAAAATTTGGGATTGGAGTTTAAGGGATAAATTAACTCCTTCCCTGTTGGCGTTTTCACAAGAATTAGAGAAAACTAAAGCGTAAAGAGAAAGTTTATTCTTCTATTCTTAATTAGGCTTGTGAGTATTAGAAAAATTATAAATATGAAGTTAGAAAAACATAGAGGCAGCTAGAGATAAAATTTTCTAGTTGCCTTCTTATTTGATGGTATACTTGAAAAAATGAAGTAAATTAACTATGGTTCCTCTATTGCTAGAGGAATTTTTGAGGAGGAGTAAGTTTGAACAACATGCTGGAATTTGACAAGGAATACGGAGATAGTATAATAGGGATAGATGAGGCTGGACGTGGGCCCCTTGCAGGGCCTGTAGTAGCATCTGCTGTAAAGATAATCAACTATGTAGAAGAGTTTGATATGATAAATGACTCGAAAAAATTAACCGAGAAAAAAAGAGAATTTTTATTTGACCTAATCTTAGCCAACTGCGAAGTAGGTGTGGGGATAGCCAATGAAAAGGAGATAGACCAGATAAATATCTTAAATGCTACATTTCTTGCTATGAGAAGAGCGGTAGAAGATCTAGAGGCCGGGGGAACAGAATTTGACCTTGCCTTAATTGACGGGAACCATAAGATCCGTGAGTATGATGCTCCCCAGGAGTTTGTAATTAAAGGTGATGGGAAGAGTCTGGCTATCGCAGCTGCAAGTATCATAGCCAAAGTAACCAGGGATAGGATTATGGTGAAATATGATGAACTTTATCCTGAATATGGATTTGCAAAACATAAGGGATATGGGACAAAACAGCACCGGGAAGCACTTTTAAGTCACGGAAAAGTAGGTTGTCATAGGGAGAGTTTTTTGACTAAGATCCTGGCTCCTAAATTATTTTAGATAATAAATAATTCAGAAAAAAGATAAAAAATTGGATATAGAGAAAAAATAATTGAAAGTAGATTTTAAAAAAAACTAGTCACGAATTATACGAATTAACACAAAAAAAGATTTTGAATTTATAGATATGAGATAATCTGTAAAAAATAAAAAAAATCGTACTATATAGAGATCTTTAAAAAGGATTAAAACTTTTTAAAGATTTTTTATTTTCAAAATAAAAAAATATGTAGTAATATGGTAATGTAAATAATTCTGAGTCGGGGGGCGGGAACTATGGTCATGATAATATTACAGAGTATAGCGATAACTGCTTTATTATGTGTAAGTTATATATGCATGTGTGCATTGAATGAAAAAAAAGCTGAGATGGAGAAGGAAGAAAAAGATGGACAATAGAGCTGTCGGAACAAAATATGAGGGGATAGCCATGAGTTACCTGGCTGAAAAAGGGTATTACCAGCTGGGAAGAAATTATTATTCCAGATATGGAGAATTAGACCTCATATGCAGGGATGAAAAAAAGGGCGAAATAGTTTTTGTAGAGGTGAAATATAGAAAAAGTGAAGAATATGGAAATGGACTGGAATCTATTACCAGATCCAAGCAGAGAAAACTGATAAAGACAGCTGCAGTTTATTTGAAGGATAAAAAAATAAAGGATACTCCCTATAGATTCGATATAATATCTATATTAGGGGATGAAATAGAGCATATTGAAAATGCTATTTGGGGTGATTGTTTATGAATTTTAGATGTTTAAAGTGTGAAGGGGAAGATTATATAGTAAAGACTACATTTATGGCAGAAAAAACACCGGGATTGAGGTTGGAATTAGGGACATATTATCTGAAAATATGTTCAAATTGCGGGTACACAGAGATGTATTCAGCCAAGATACTGGATAAAGATGAAGAGCCTGAACCACAGCATCATTAGACAGCTATTCTTTAAGAATAGCTGTATTCTTTGTCCTGAAAAAGCCCATGACAACCTTCATTATATGTGTTATAATTGCCATAAAAGCCTAAGAGATACGGGGAATTTAAAAAGATTCAATGATATCTATTACCTTTGGAATTATGATGAAAAGTTAAAGAAAATAATAGAAGAATATAAGTTTAAAAACAAACTTTATATAGGTGAGCTGCTATTTGGCTTGATAGGGGAAGAACTGGATAAACTGATAAAAAAAGAGAAAATAGATGGGATAATCCCAATACCTGTAAGTCATAAAAGACTCATGGAAAGGGGGTTTAACCAGGTGGAGGAACTCTTGAAATTTGGCGGATATTCCTATATAAAAACCAGCAGGATCAAGGAAACTAACCATATGTATGAACTCCTGAATTCGGAGGCTAGAAGAAAAAACATAAAATCAGCATTTAAAATAGAGAGATTAAAAGGGCTAAAAAAAGTTTTAATAATAGATGATATAATAACGACAGGTTCAACCATGAAGGAATTTATAACTGAGATTAAAAATAATAACGATACTATAAAGATAGTAGTATTTACCTTGGCTTTATCTAAAACTGCTAAAAAAATAAATTTAAAAATGAGGTAAATTAGGATGAAAATTATATTAGATAATAGAGAGATAACCATGAATAATATAGATGATAAGAGCTTTTCCTGGGTATTAGAGGAGGTAACAGATCTTTTAGAGAGGGATGGAAGGATGTTATTTGACGTATATATCGATGGAAAAGGCATGGATTATTATGAATACTTCAATAAGGAACAGATAGGAGTAGTGGAATTTATCAGTAAATCTCCTAAGATAATTATATTGGAATCTTTAGGAGAAATGAGTGGTTTCATCTCAAAATACTTCGATGCCCTTATGGCCATAGCCGGGAGCTTCAACAGCAATAGAACTACAGATGCTGTAGAGATCCTCTTAGAGGTAGAAAATGGACTGGAATGGGTATACAATGTTTTAGCTTCCATGAAGGAAAATACAGCTATTGATTTTAGATATCCTGAATTTGATATGATGTTTTTAGAATATAGAACTATCTTAGAAAGGGTGCAGGAGTGCACAGAAAGCGGTGATTATATCGGTGGTCTAACTCTTTTAGAGGTCGATATGAGCAGCGAGCTGATATTTTTGCAGGAAAACCTGGATGCCTATATGAAAGATATTATAGATGAGGAGATAGACGAATATAAATATAATTAAAAGAGTGGGAAACCACTCTTAATTTATGTGCACAATAAAGGAGTAAAATTATGAAAAAATGGTTGACTATTATGGGAATGACTCTGCTTATGGGGTGCTCAAACAATGAGATATTAAAGATAAAGGAGGATACTCCGATTCCTGTCGTTACAAAAAAAGGAGACAGTTATGTATTTTTAGATGATTTAAAGCATAGATCTACAACTAAGTATATGATCTGTGATGGGGATAAAAAACAGCTGAAAATATTAATCAGAGTACGAAAAAATGATATAGAAAAGATAAATTTAATATTGGATGGGGAGACAAAAAAGATGGAATCTCTGGGATTTCGTGGGGAGTATGAAGTTTTTTCAGCCGACATAAATGAAACAGTCAAAAAAGACGTAAATTATTATTTTGAGATAATAGATGGTAGATTTAAATATTTTTATGGGGAAAAATCATCATATTATCCGGAAGATGTGACTGCATTTACCTATACTATAGAGTATAAACAGAGGGAACTCCCCAGCTGGGCTGGGGGAATGGTATGGTATTCCATCTATGTGGACAGCTTTCGGGATGGAGATGAAAAAAACAGCCCTATCTATTCAGAATTCGGGCCCGGGTATTATTTTAGTCCCAGCGGAAGGTTAAATGACGGAACTTTAAGATCGGAATTGATCTCCCCGGAAAAGTGGCAGACAAATGGAACCCTCCAGGGGTTTGAAGTAACAGATTGGGGAGATGACTGGAATACTCCTCCATATTCAGAAATTGAAGCTAAAAACAGGTATTTTACCTATGCAGTAAAAAATACCAGAAGATATGGGGGGGACCTCCAGGGGGTAATGGATAAACTGGATTATCTGAAAGATTTAGGAGTTGAGGGGATAAAACTGTCCCCTGTGTATTATTCAAGTTCAAGTCATAAATTAGATACCATAGATTACGGGCATATCTCCCCAGATTACGGAATTACAGATAAAAATTCATACAGAGAATTAGAAACTGGCTTAGGAAGTGATATCTGGACTAACTCAGATAAATTTTTTCAAAATTTAGTGGATGAGATCCATAAAAAAAATATGAGAGTGGTCTTGGATATTAACTTTTCATATGTATCTCCAGAATTTTTTGCATACAGGGATCTGTTGAAAAATGGGGACAGTTCAAAATATAAAAACTGGTTTATTCTCAACGGGGAATTAAAAAATAAAGATAAAAAAATACTTTTAAATCTAGAGGATAAGTCGGTGCAGGATTACCTGATTGCAGCAACAGTAAAATGGGTAAAGGGCTATGAAAATAAGGGGATAGACGGGTATTTTGTAAAAAATGACCTGACCGGCAAAGGTTTTTTGACCAGATGGAAAAAGGCACTTTTAGAGATAAACAGTGAATTTATCCTGGTTGGAGAATCTACAGAGGAAAATGAAAATAATTTAGGAAAAGATGGTTTTGATATCATAGGTTCCTATGAACTGGGAGCCTGGATGGAGGGCTTATTTGAAAGCAGAAGCAGTATAGAGACAGTAAAGGGCGGGATGGAAATTTACAGTATTAAAACTCCCAGGTGGAATTTGATAGAATCCTATGATACCGACAGATTTTATTCTGGTCTGATAAATCCAAATCGGGAATTTGACCGATTAAACAGTTATGGCAGAGATGATTATATAAATATCAGACCTGATTTGATCGACAAAAATGCTATAAAAAAATTAAAATTAGCTGCCTTAATCCAGTTAACTATAGATGGAAGCCCGGTTATATACTATGGTAATGAAAAAGCAATGTGGGGCGGTGATTCTCCTGACAACAGAAAACCAATGATCTGGGACGATATAAAGTTTGAAAATGAAACCGATAGTCTGAAAAAATACAGTAAAAATAGAGATAAAATAGCCGGAATATTTAAAACGGACATGATAAAAGATAGAATATCTTATAGTGTAGTGGCAGATAAAACTTTAGAAGACTGGTACAGACAAATTTCTGAATTTAGAAACTTTGACATGGAGCTGTTTAAAAATGGTGATTTAGAGATACTGGACCTGGACAAAGATAAATATCTGGAAGATGGAAGTGTGGAAAAGATATGGGAGACAGATGTGTTTTCTTATAAGAGGGAATATAAGGGCAGAAGTGCAATTATAGTAATAAACAGATCGGGTCTGAAGAAAACAGTGGAAGTGCCGGTACAGGGGGAAAAAGGTTATACAGATTATTACTCTGGAAAAAGATATAATATCCTGGGAGATAAAATCAGGGTAGAACTGGAAGGTTACGGATATCTGATTTTATACAGAAGGGTGGAATTTGATTAATAACTTAATCATCTGTGATTAAAATGTGTACTATTTAATGTTTGAAATATGGAATTTTATATGCTAGAATTTTAAAAGAAAACAACTCTTCCTTTGGATGGAGTTTCACGATTACTAATATTTCTTTTTAATCGAAAGAAATATTGCAATGTGATAAGGAAACCTGGGTAGAGATAAAAGTAAAATAATATTTGGGAGGCATAAAATGAGAAAAACGATAATTGCAGGAAACTGGAAGATGAACAAAACACATAAAGAAGCAGCTGAAACATTGAAGAAATTAGCTGAATTAGTAATAGATAGAGAAAACTTAGGTGGAGTAGAAGTAATCATAGGAGCTCCATTTACAGCACTTGAATCTGCAGTAAGAGCTACTGAAAATACACCTATCGCAATTGCAGCAGAAAATATGAATGCAAACGAATCTGGAGCATTTACAGGAGAAATATCTGCAACTATGTTAAAGGAATTGGGAGTAGAATATGTAATCCTAGGACATTCTGAAAGAAGAGCAATGTATGGTGAAACAGATGCAATTGTAAATGCAAAAGTATTAGCTGCATTAAAAGCAGGATTGAAGCCAATCTTATGTATCGGTGAGCAGTTAGAAGACAGAGAAACTGGAAAGACAAATGAAGTTAACGGAACTCAATTAAAAGGTGGATTATCTGGAGTATCAGTTGAAGATATGAAAAACGTAATCGTAGCATATGAGCCGGTATGGGCTATCGGAACTGGGGTAACAGCAACTCCTGAGATGGCAGAGGAAACTCATGCATTCGTAAGAAGTGTATTGGTAGAATTATACGGAAATGACGTAGCTGAAGAAGTTACTATCCAGTATGGTGGATCTATGAAGCCGGAAAATGCAAAGGAATTATTAGCACAAAAAAATATAGATGGTGGATTAGTTGGAGGAGCTGCACTTGATGCAGAAGTATTCTACGGTATCATCGCAGCAGGAAAATAGTAAATAAGAAACGTGATGTTTCATAAAAACAAGACACGGAGTATTCCGTGTCTTGTTTTTAAAAGGTAAAAAAATAAAACATAGGAGATGATTTAATATGGCAAAGAAACCAGTTATGCTGATGATATTGGACGGTTGGGGAATAAATGAGCATAAAGAACAAAAAAATGCAATTGCAGATGTGCACCCGGAAAATATATGCAAGCTGATGAAGGACTATCCTAATTCTAGGATCAAGGCAGCAGGAGAAGCTGTGGGACTTCCAGATGGTCAAATGGGTAACTCAGAGGTAGGACATCTTAATTTAGGAGCAGGAAGGGTAATATACCAGCCACTGGTTAAGATATCAAAGGATATCAAAGATGGAGAGTTTTTTGAGATAGAAACATTAAAAAAGGCATTTAGCCATGCCAAAGAAAACAATAGTGCAGTACATTTAGGAGGACTGGTATCTGACGGTGGAGTTCATTCTCATATAACTCATATTTATGGATTGTTAGAGATGGCTAAAAAATCAGGAGTAGAAAAAGTGTATATCCATGCATTCCTTGACGGAAGGGATACTCCTCCACAATCAGCGGATAAATATGTAGCAGAATTAGAAGCTAAAATATCTGAGATTGGTGTAGGCCAGATAGCAACTGTTGCTGGTAGATACTATGCAATGGACAGGGATAATAACTATGACAGAACAAAGTTAGCCTACGATGCCATGGCTAATGGAATAGGAAATACTGCAAAAGACGGGATCACAGCTGTTAAAGATTCATATACAAATAAAATAAATGATGAATTTGTAATGCCCACAGTCATAGAAGGTGTAGACGGGCAGTTGAAAGATGGAGATGTGTTTATCAACTTCAACTTCAGACCAGATAGAGCCAGACAGATCACAAGAGCTGTAAATGATAAGGAGTTCACAGGTTTTCAAAGGGAATATAAAGAGATAGAAGTACTGTGTATGAGACAATATGACGCTACTATCGATGCAGATATCATCTATACAGATGATAAAATAGTAAATACATTGGGTGAGGTATTGGCTAAAAATAACCTGAACCAATTGAGAACAGCAGAAACTGAAAAATATGCCCATGTTACTTTCTTCTTTAATGGAGGGGAGGAAATTGCCTTTGATGGCGAGGATAGAAAATTAGTAGCTTCTCCTAAGGTAGCTACCTACGATTTAAAGCCTGAAATGAGTGCATATGAGGTGACAGATGGTGTATTAGAGGCGTTAGAAGAGAATAAATATGATGTAATCATATTAAATTTTGCTAACCCTGATATGGTAGGACATACTGGAAACTTTGAGGCAGCTAAAAAGGCTGTAGCAGTAGTGGATGAGTGTGTAGGTAAAATTGCAGATAAGATGCTGGAATTAGATGGTGTACTTATGGTTACAGCAGATCATGGAAATGTAGATCTGATGGAAGATCCAGAGACCCATGTGCCGTTTACTGCCCACACAACCAATGATGTACCGTTTATCTTAGTATCCAATAGATATAAGGATGCCCTGGTAAAAGACGGGAAATTGGCAGATTTTGCTCCTACAATATTAACTGTTTTAGGAATAGAAGTGCCTAAAGAGATGACAGGAGATATATTAATTAAGAATTAATCGACAACCGGGAACTAAAAAAGGAGTTAATATTTTATTAGCTCCTTTTTTATATCCTTCCTTTTGCAAAGCTGAATCATAAATTGACTCTTTATAACAAAAATGGTATCATACTTTGATACTGTTTTATATTACAATATTACAATATTTCAATAAAGATACTATATTTTAATAAAAAGAGGTAAAAATTATGAAAAAATTATTTAAATTTTCTTTTGTGGGGGCTGTAGCAGTATTTGCTGCTATGTCTCTTTTGGGTCTTGTTCTTGTGATAGGAGCATTTAAAAGTCTTCCTAATGTTGAGGAATTGGTAGAATCCTATGACCCTTCTGTGCCCACTACAATTTATGATTCCAATGAAAAGGTGGTGGATCTCATCTCCAGAGAGATGCGGGAGATGGTAACCATGGATGAAATACCCGATTATGTAAAGGATGCCTTTGTGGCTATAGAAGATAAGAGGTTTTACAAACATCCGGGACTGGATCCCATAAGGCTGGGAAAAGCTGTTCTGGTAAACCTGTCTCAGGGAAGAATTGCCCAGGGTGGAAGCACTATTACCCAGCAGCTGGCCAAAAATGCATTCCTAAGCAATGAAAAAAAGCTCATGAGAAAGGTAAAGGAAGTTCTTATAGCTTTGGAAATCGAAAAAAAATTCAGTAAGGATGAGATCTTGGAAAAATACATCAATGAAATCTATTTTGGTTCCGGGTTTTATGGAATCCAAACAGCATCGGAGTCCATCTTTGGGAAGCAGGTATCTGAACTAAACCTTCCTGAAGCAGCATTGCTGGCAGGAATTCCAAACAGACCATCCTACTATAATCCCAGAAAAAATCTGGAGAATGCAGTGAAAAGATCCCGTCTGGTGCTAAAGCAGATGAAAAAACAGGATCTCATAAGCCAGAAAGAATATGAGCAGGCTGTAAAACATAAGTTCATCGGGGAAAAGGAGTTTACTAAAAACTTTAAAGGAGATGACTTTACCTCTGTGATAAAGGAGAAGAGCAGCAGAAATTATCTTAAATCTCCGGAATTTACCGATATCATAGAAAAAAAGCTCTTTGAGTTATTTGATGAAAATACAGTATACGAAGGTGGACTTCAAGTATATACATCTCTTGATCTTGAGATGCAGAAAATCGCACTGGAAACCTTTAATGAATATCAGCCCTTTAAAAATAATCCCAGGCTTCAGGGTGCTCTCATAACCATAGATTCCAGCAATGGTTATGTAAAGAGTATAGTAGGGGGGAAAAACTTTAAGGACGGAAATTTTAACAGAGCTATAAGGGCTGAAAGACAGGCAGGATCTGCCTTTAAACCTTTTGTCTACTACACTGCCCTTGAAAAGGGGATATCTATGAATGCAGTGAGGGAAGACTCGGAGGCTAAGTTTGGGAAATGGGAACCCCAAAATTACGGTAAGAATTTTACAGGAGATGTAACCCTTCTTGAGGCAATGGAGAAGTCTATAAATATAATAGCCATCAAGCTGCTGAAAGAAATAGGAATTAAAGAAGTAATTGAAACTGTTGAAAAAACCGGAGCACATATGGATATTCCAAAGGATCTTACTGCTGCTCTGGGGACAATGACCACATCTCCCTATGAGCTGGCCACTGCCTACATACCTTTTTCCAACGGAGGATATAAGATAAATCCCGTATTCATCACCAAAATTTTGAATAGAGAGGGACATATAATCTACGAAACCCCTGTGAAGATGGAGAAGGTTTTTAAAAGTACCGATGTATCTTTACTTGTACACATGATGAAGGGTGTGGTTGCCAATGGTTCGGGGAAAACTGCTAAAGTGAAGGATAGGAAAGGGAACCCTATAGAACAAGGGGGGAAAACGGGAACTACAAATGATTTCAGATCAGCCTGGTATGCTGGTATTACACCTGAATATGTAACTACTCTCTATGTAGGTTATGATGATAATTCATCTATGCCGGCCGGTTCTACCGGTGGTTCTCTGGCTGCTCCACTCTGGAGAAAATATTATCAGAAGATGATAGATAAGGATGTCTATAAGCCCGGAAAATTTAAGTTTATGGAGAACCATATAAGCAAAGGAGAGCTTGTTCTGGTGGATATAGATTCCAAAACAGGTTTTGCAGGAGAGCCCACCATGGGATCAAAAAGAACCGGACTCTTTAAGAGGGGGGATGAACCTGAAAAAGAACCCAGGGGACACTTACTGAGACTAAAAAAATTCTTTGGGAAAGATACAGAGATCCTAGATGAAGATGTAAAAGAGATAGAAGCTGAAATTATAGATGAAGACCAGGAAGTTACAGGTGAAGAAGAGGAAGATATCGATGCAGGGATACTGGCTAAGGATATAAAAGAGACAGATTCAAAAATTATAGATGAAGGGGATCATTCTTAAGGTAACGGATAAAAAAATGAGCCGATGTAAACTTTACCCAAGGAAACTAAAAAAAAGTATAGTTAGGCTGAGATGATTTTTGTATTGTACAGGAGTCATCTTTTTTTAGTTCCATTGATATCTATGGGTACAGTTTACTTCGACACTCTTTTTTACCACCTATATGTGATTCCTGCTACTCCCTTGGCATAAAAACCATTTTTTTTTAAGAAAACGTTAGTTGAGATACTAAAATTGAAAGAAAAATTAGTTTTTTCATATTATATCCTCCTAAAAATAAAACTATATCTACATAATTTAAAATAAGTAAAAAAATCCTATAAAAAATATAAAATAAAAGGAAAATCGATGTTTTTTTTGAAGATATTAACTAATCAATGAACAAAGAAAGAAAGGAGAGTTTTTATGAAATAGATGAAAAAATTGATATTAAAGATAAGAAAGGAGAGCCCGGAAGATTTTATTATAATTCCACAGAATGGAACAGATATTTGTTTTGGAGGCAGAGGTGGAATAAACGCCATAAATAGCTATAAAAGCTTTGAGAAGGAGGAATGAGAATGGATAAAAGAAGGCAGAATATTAGATTTTTCCTAGAAAATATTTTTTACTATATTTTAATATTTTTTTTATTTAAAAACTTAACGGGAAAGGGAGAAGAATTTCTAAATTTGAATATTCATCCACTATTTATTTTGACTGGAATAATGGCGTATAGATATGGAATGTATTTAGGGATTATAAGTGCAACAATGGCTGCATTTGTGTATATCTACAGTTATCTAGAGTTAGGGCACAATATTGTAGTATTTTTTTATGATTTTAAATACTATAAATTTATCCTAATGTTTTATATTATATCCTTTATTCTAGGAAGAATAAAAGATAATCAAAAAGAAAAATTAGGTGAATTGAGTGAGGAAATATCACTATTACATAAAAATTATAAGAGTTTGTATGAAAATAATAATAAATTAATGTACATAAATAATCGTATGAAAGGTCATATCATTAAATCTGAAGAAAGTGTAATAACTCTTTACAATATCGCCAATACCTTGGATATCTTAGATCCTGAGGAGATAATCACTAATTTAATAGGGGTTTTTAGAACGTATATAAATGCAGAGGTGATTTCCTTATACACTGTTGATAGTTCAAAAAAATATATGAGGCTCAAGGAGGCTGTAGGAGAAAACAGAAAATTACCCAGCTCTATAGAAATATCCGAGTATCCAGAATTTAGTAGGGTGATAAAGGATAAAAAGTATGGTAAGAGAGATGGGGAAAATTTGAAAATTCCAGTATTCTACGCACCTATTTTAAATAAGGGAGAGGTAATAGCAATATTGAATATAGAGAGGCTATCCTATGAAACCTATACTATTTATACAGAAAAAATCTTTGAAATGTTGGTATCTTGGACTACTAAATCGATCTCCAATGCAATATCTTATACTGAAAAAATAGAAGATGAGATTTATTATAAGGGAACTAAGATTATGCGTGAAAAATTCTTTGAAAATAGAATGAAAGAGGAGAAAAAAAGAACAGAGATGTTTGAACTTTCTCATGTTTCGATTAGATTTAGGATGTTGGTGGAGGATCTGAAAAAAATAAGATTAGTGGCAAGAAGTGGGGATATAGCAGGTTATTATGAAAAAGAAAAAATCCTTTGTACTATATTTCCTGCTACCCCTTTAGAGCGTGGAAATTTATTGAAATCTAAGATGTTGGAAGAAAATATAGGTATTTTGGAGGAATATTATGAAGATTAAATATTTAATAGGATTAATATTTGGTTGATAGTCTATGATGGAGTTAGTACCCTTTGTTTAAAAAATAAGATATCAATTATATTAAAGTAGGTGATGGAATGTATAAGTTAACAATATTATTATTGACAATATTAGAAGCCAGGATAACGTATATGGCTTTTTATTTGGAAAGTTTAAAATTTTCTAATTTTTTAATCCTACACGGGTTGGTAGCACTGGTTTTATTTTTCCCCAACCAATATAATAAAAGGGATATTTTTATGTCTAATAGATTAACTGTTGCGATTCCCTTTGTAGGAATATTTCTCTATCTGATAGATCTAGTTTTTTTTAGGGGAAATGATTTTAAGGTAGTAGAGGAAGGTTTTGATTTTGAAAAATATTTAGATAAAGAAAAATTTTTAAAAGAAGTGGAGTTAAGGGAGGAGTTAAAATTAATCGGTGCTAATACTAAAGGAATAGATGAAAAAAAAGAATTTATAACAAAATTAAAACCTCGAGATATAAAAATAAGAGTAAGAATGTTGAAAAAGGGTCTGGTAGATAAAGATATAGAGGTAGTGCATTATTCAGCAGTTGTATTTAATCAGTTATCTGAAAATTTTGAAAAACAGCTAAAAAAATATAAAAAGTTATATAATAAATCGAAATTAAGGAAAGATTTCCAAAATTTAATTGGTTTTTATGGAAAATATTTAGAGGTAGGGATATTAGAGGGGGAAATTCTGAAGGTGTATAGGGAAGATTATATAAAACTCTTAGAAGAACGGATATTAATAGACGACGAGTTAGAAGACCATATAAAAATTTTAGGTATGTATATAACTTTAAAAAATTATTCGGAGGCAGAAAAAAGAGGGGAAAAACTTTTAGAAAAATATATAAACAATTCTAGAATATACGAAATTATGGCAAAAGTTTACTATGAGAGTGATAACTTAGAAGGATTAAAAAAAATATATTATGAGTGCCTAAAAAGGGATATTGATAACTCTGAGGTGTTAGAAAATATATTTAAAATATGTGGAATAGAGAGGTAAAATCATGAAAAAAAAGGTGATTTGTATAATAGCAGAGGGGCAGCTTCTACCAGTATTAGAAGCTATGTCAGCCAAGATACCTATTATAGCTACAGATGTAGGCGATTGCAAAGGTGTGTTGACTGCTCATAAAGAGATAGGGTTCCTCCCACATCTTATACAGCAATGGCTGCAGAGATTATATCTCTTTATAACAATGAACCTAGATTAAAATTATTGGGAGAGAGAGGCTACGAAATAGTAAATATTATCGGGCAGATAATTTTTTAAATATATATACTAAACTATATGAAGAAGGTTTTGATAGAAAAAATATATAGGATAAATAAATTATTAATAGGGAAAAGGGTTGTTAACTTACAACCCTTTTTATTTATTTAGTGGAAAAGCATTTTGGAATATAATTTATAGACAGTTTATTGGTATAGGGATTTTTAGACAGGTATACTTCTACACCGAATACATTTTTAAAATTTTCCTTGGATAAAACTTCAGCAGGAGTACCGATAGCTATGATATTCCCCTCCTCTAAAAGGATGAGTTTATCACAATATGTAGCTGCAATATTCATATCGTGGATTGCAGAAAACATAGTGATATCCAGGGATTTCATAATATCCATTATCTCCAACTGGTATCTGATATCCAGGTGATTTGTAGGTTCATCTAAGATAAAGAAATCATTTTCCCCTGCAATGGCACGGGCAATCATAACTCTTTGCTGTTCTCCGCCGGAAAGGCTCAAAAAGCTCCTCTTTTCAAAATGAGATAACCCGACTTTTTCCAAAGCCCCTTTGGCTATCTCGAGATCTTTTTTAGATGTAGAAGAAAATATGGAGGAATGAGCATATCTTCCCATGAGAACGATATCTATAATGGAAAAGTCAAAGTCTCCCCCTGAATGCTGTGTGAGGGTGGATATTTTCTTGGCTAACTCCTTGGAGGAAAAACCATCTATAGGGGTGTTGTCGATGAAAATACTGCCATTGGTAGGAGTCAGTATATTATATATATTTTTCAAGAGGGTAGACTTACCGCAGCCATTGGGACCTATAATCCCAACAAATTCGCCTTTTTTTATTTCAAAATTTATATCGTTTAAAATTTTTGTATCATCTATTTCAAAACTTAAGTTTTCAATTTTTAATTTCAAATTTATCCTCCCTATTTGTAAATAATTTTTTTACTTAAAAAGCCTTGACGCATAACTGAAACTTAGAGTTATGAATATAACTCTGTAGCTGAACTTAGTCAGATATAAGAGATCGTTTGAAATTACAATCTCGATATTCCTGTAGACTAAATTCTGACATTTAAATACAGATAAAACCAAACCTTCTTTTGAATTTAATTCTTTTTCTAGATATTACTCTACTCCACAGTATATCTTTTGCGAGTTTCGTCGCACCCTCCATGCCCATCAGGCATCCCACTAAGAAACGGGGATCCATGATCTTACTCATATAATATCATTTAGAAAAAGTCTGCTTTTCTTTCCTCTATTTCTTTTTCAGATAAAAAGAAACAGAGCCAGTTAAGGGTGGAAGCCTTGGAACTTTTTTATCACTTTCATGAATAATTTTTTATTATCTGGATGCAACCTTATTTATTAAAATTATAGATACTTTTTTTCATGATCCATAAAAAGAATGGTGCTCCTAAAAACGAAGTGACAATTCCTACAGGAAGTTCATTGGGAGCCATCACTACCCTGGAAAAAGTATCAGCCAGAGTAAGAAAAAATCCGCCTAAAAATATGGATACTGGTATAAGAACCCTGTGTTTGGAACTGGTTAGTTTTCTGGAAATATGGGGAATAATAAGACCGATAAATCCTATGACACCACTTATAGAAACTAAGACCCCTGTAAGAAGGGTAGATGTAAGAATAATTATAATCCTTATCTTATTGGTGTTGACTCCTAAAATTTTGGAACTTTCCTCTCCTAAAAGTAAAATATCCAGTTCCCGATGAAAAAACATCATTACTCCAAAGACAAATAGCAGTAAAGCAGTCAAAAGATAGATAGATGACCATTTAGCCCCGCTTAAACTACCTACAATCCAAAATAATGCTGTATACAGATCTCCGTTCTGGGCGGAGAAAGTGATGAAAGTAGTAATAGAGGAAAACATGGAGGAGATGGCAATTCCTGTAAGGACCAGCTTAGTAGAACTATAATTTCCGCCGATATTAGCAATCCTGAAAACCAGGACAGAAGCTGTAATAGCTCCTAAAAATGCCATAAATGGAGTACCTAAACCACCAATGTTAAGTCCTATGATAAGGGATAAAACTGCCCCTGTAGAAGCCCCACTGGAAACTCCTAAGATATAAGGGTCGGCAAGGGAGTTCTTTGTAAGAGCCTGCATAAGGACTCCAACCAAGGAGAGTCCGCCGCCTACTAAGAAAGCTAAAAATATACGAGGCAACCGGAGTTTTAATAGGATTATTTCTAAATTTTGATTCCAAGTGACCTCAAATAAATTATGATCTGTAATGGAATTGATAAGAATTTTTAGTGTGACCACGGGGTTTATCTTTATGACCCCCCTTGACAGGGCAAAGATCGTAGCTAAACTTCCTATAAATAGGAAGATAAAAAAAGTTTTTAATTTCATGGATGAGACTCCTTTATATTTTTTGATAGTTTAGGAAAGATAAAAATCATAAAATCCTAGATTAGATTCAACCTTACTTTTTTATAATAATCATACTAATATTAAGATAGATTCATAAAAATGTCTAGAAATATATTTTTTTAATACCTCCTCAGTTGAACCACAAGGAAGGTCTGATCTTTAAACACTGACAAAATTCGGATAACATACTAAATGCAAACAATTAAATTTTAATTAATAAAATGTTAATATCTTGACATTTTTTTATAGTTTTTGTAAACTGAGAACGAAGAGAATAATAATAGGGAAACTAGTGCGATTCTAGTACAGCCTTCACTACTGTAGAAGTGGACGAAACCATCATTAACCACTGAGGAGAAACCTTGGGAAGGGATGGGAGTAGGAAGAAACTAAGTCAGGACACCTAATCTGAGGGGAGAAAAGAGATGATAAAAAGAGCAGGGGTTTTAGCCCTTATTTTGGCATGCACAGTTTATGCCAATGACGTGAATGAGGATCAGTATTTTGAGGAAAGCGGAGTAATCAGATTAGAGGAAACAACAATATCCGGAGACGGTTTTGAAAACACGGTAAGAAATACACCTAAAAATATTACCATAATTACTGCAGAGGATATAAAGGAAAGCGGAGCTAAAAATGTAGTGGAAGCAGTAAAATCAGTACCAGGAGTAAAAATAAGTGAGGGGATGAGCAACACAGGGGTAATCGATATCAGGGGGCAGGGAGCTAATTATAATAGAAATACAGCTATTATCTTAGACGGGGTAAAGATGAATCCTATCGATATGTCGAATTTTAACCTGTACAGCATACCTATTGAAACAGTAGAAAAAATAGAGATAATCCCAAGCGGGGCTTCTGTAGTCTACGGGGATAATACCGTAGGGGGAGCTGTAAATATCATTACTAAAACTGGTAAAGGAAAAGACAGTTTGACTCTTCAGACGGAAGCAGGATCATATAACCAGTTAAATTCAAATGTAGGATTTAGTACTACAGCAGGGAAATTTAAGGTTTTTGGAAATGCCGGAAGAAAAAATACCGACGGGTACAGGGATAATGCATTCTTAAAATCAGACGATGTAATGGCAGGGACAAAATATCAGATAAATGAGGCCAATGCCTTAACACTAAAATATGACTATCATAAAGATCATATGGGATTCCCCGGATCGTTATCGGAAGATCAAATAGATCATGACAGAACACAGGCTAGCTCAGCGGATGACTGGGGTAAGAATGAATCCCATAGATTTAATCTGGGATATAACTATAAGCAGGATAATTTAGAGATAATAAATAATGTAAATTATTATAAAAATAATTATAATTCTTATATGTGGGGATCAGAAACTGAAAAAGATACAAATAACTTATCCAATGATTTTAAAATTAAATATAATACCGACAGAAATAAAGTTATAGCCGGATTTGATATTCTGGAAGGTAAGGTTGAAAATTCAAGAAACACAGATACTTGGGCTAAAAAGCAGAGTATAGGCGGGTTTATATCGGATACTTACAGTCTTACGGATAAATTGGATTTCACAGGGGGAATCAGACAGCAGCATACTAAATTTAAATATTCTGTAAGTGATGAAGATAAGACGTATAATAATACAATCTATGATCTGGCATTAAACTATAAATACTCAGATACCGGTTCAACTTTTATCAGCTATGGAACTGATTTCAGGACTCCTACAACGGATGAACTTTTACAAACTTATGGAGGAATCCAGTTTAACAGTGATTTAGAACCTCAAACTGGGGAAAACTTTGAGATCGGGGTAAAGGATTATATTGCAGAGACCTTTGTCAGTGCATCGGTATTTCATAAAATAGTAAAAGATGAGATATATTATAATTCAAATACAAGGACTAATACTAACTATGACGAAGACAATAAAAAAATAGGTTTTGAATTGTTGGCTGAGAGAAAAATTATGAAAAAATTAACCTTGACTACATCTTATTCTTATTTAGAATCCAAGATAGACGGGGGAGAAGATAAAGGTAATGAAACTCCAGGAGTGCCTAATCATAAGTTCTCCATAGGAGCAAAATATGATTTCACGGAAAAGTTGAAGTCTAATTTACTATTAAACTATGTAGGGTCATCTTATGCATTTGGTGATGAGACTAATGAGGAAAGCAAGGTAGATTCCTATACGACTTTAGATCTTAATTTATCATATAAGATAAATGATTCTTTCGATATTTACGGAGGAATAAAGAATTTAACCGATGAAGAATACTATGAATATGTAGGAGAAAGCTCATGGTCAGGAAGATATTATTATCCAGCACCAGAGAGAAGATATTATGTAGGATTCAGATATACAATGTAAGGAAAAAGCCTCAGAAATTTATTTTCTGGGGCTTTATCTATATGGATGAAAAATCATGTTAAAAATAAACTATATGATAGAAGCCAAGGGAGTCATAGATGAGTTGAATTGTCATTTAGGAAAGGCTGCAGCCATGGCTAAAATCGATCTGCCGGAGGTGGTGGAAGAGGTAATCGAAATCCAAAAAAATAATTTTTTAGTGAGCTATTCTCTGAATAATAAAACCAAAATAACTTCAAAAAATATAAGTTTTCTCGAAAATAAAGAAAAAAAATATAAGGAGATAGTTGGAAAATTTGACGGATTCATCCTTCAGGGAGGAAGCCTTTTGGGAGCAGAAATTCATATTGCCAGGGCAGTAAATAGGAGGTTGTTCAGACAGGTAACTTACTGCAGTGCTACAGGAATCCATGTAGATGGTGTAATTTTTGACTATTTAAATAAACTGTCGAACTACCTTTTTATCTTATCTAAATATATAAATCATAGACTAGGAGTTGAGGAGATAAAAGTTTATGGTGAACAATAAAAAATATAAAAAAAGTTTGACAAAATAAAAATTAAATTATATAGTGATTGTAATAAAATTTAAAGAGGAGATAGAGATGATTAGAATTACTTGGTGGTGGAAAAGCGATAACTCAACAAATAAAATAGCTTTGACACGTGGACCAGGTTTAGGCAATAAATCGATCTATTAATTTTTGTATATAAAATTTAATTTTTTAAAATTAACAGCCTGTTCACTATGAGCAGGTTTTTTTGTTATATTTTTCTGAGGAAAAGCCTATTCATAATGAGGGGGCTTTTTTTTATATAAATTTATAGATGAACAGGGCAAAAAAAGTAAAAAAGGAGGAGTAAGATGGAAAAGAAAGGGCAGATGAAAGTTTATACAAGGGTAATAACAGGGGACATTGAAACCCCGGTTACTGTCTTTAAAAAATATGTAGGCGATAAAGTGGGCTTGCTCCTTGAAAGCAGGGACAATAAGAAAGGCAGATATTCGTTTATAGCTAAAAATCCATTTAGAAGGCTGAAAAGTTATGGAGATGAATATGAGTTAGATGGTGAAAAGATAAAAAAAGATGGAAAGAAATTTATGGAAATTGTGGAGGGTTATATAAAAGAATATCCTCTAGAGGATGAGGAAAGTGTATATATCGGAGGAGCTTACGGGACCATAGGATACGACATGGTCAGGGAATATGAAAAATTATTGGATGAGAACCCAGATAATATAGGAACCCCAGATTCAGATTTAATGTTTTTTAAAGAAGGGATTGTATTTGATCATTTTCACCAGAATCTTATATTTACAGTGATAGAAGAATCGGATAGAGAGGGAAAATTAAAGGCAGATGTTAAATTTATGGAGATGGAAAAGACCTTGGAAAATGACCTTGATATGAAATTAGATCCTAAGAAAGAAAGGGGACTTGAAGGAGGGTTAAAAGGGAATATAACAAAGGAAGAATTTATGAAAAATGTAGAGAAAGCACAAAAATATATCTATGAAGGGGATGTATTCCAGGTGGTATTGTCACAGAGGTGGGAGATGGAGACAAGGGAAAAATCATTTGACCTATACAGAAAATTGAGGATTACAAACCCCTCTCCATATTTATTTTATATAAATTTTGGAGATTATCAGATAGCTGGAAGTTCCCCTGAGATGCTGGTGGAAGTAAAGGGAAATAAGATATATACCTGCCCAATAGCAGGAACAAGGAGAAGAGGGACAAGTCCGGAAGAAGATAGAATTCTGGCAGAAGACCTGATAAATGATGAAAAGGAGGCAGCGGAACATGTGATGCTGGTGGATCTGGCCCGGAATGATGTGGGGAAAGTTTCAAAGATAGACAGTGTAGAGGTAACTCAATTTATGAAAGTACAAAATTATTCCCATGTGATGCATCTGGTCTCTTTAGTTGAAGGGGAGAAAAAAGAGAAGGAAACCAATTTTTCTGTACTTTCTTCTATCCTGCCGGCGGGAACATTGTCAGGAGCTCCAAAGGTAAGGGCTATGGAAATAATAGAGGAATTAGAAAAAAATAGAAGGGGAATATATGGAGGAGCAGTGGGGTATTTTTCCTATGGAGGGAATATGGATACCTGTATAGCCATTAGAACCATGGTTATAAAAAATGAAAAGGTATATCTGCAGGCAGGAGCAGGGATCACAGGAGATTCTGTTCCGGAAAATGAATATGAGGAGTGCAGGAACAAGATAGGAGCTCTGGTATCGGCACTTAACAGTTAAGAGGAGGGATTCATGATAATTTTAATAGATAATTACGATTCATTTACATATAACTTATATCAGTATTTAGGAAGGTTTGAAAAAGATATAAGAGTTTTTAGAAATGACGAGATAAGTGTAAAGGAGATAGACAGGCTGAATCCCGATAAGATAGTGATATCTCCGGGGCCTAAGACTCCTAAGGAAGCAGGGATATGCATAGAACTTATAAAAAAATTGTATAAAAAATATTCCATCCTGGGGATATGTCTGGGACATCAGGCTATAGGAGAGGCATTTGGCGGGACTGTATCCTACGCCAAGGAGATATTTCACGGAAAAGCTTCTAAAATAATTCATTCTGAAGATGGAATATTCAGCGGCATAACCCAAAATACAAAGGCGGCAAGATATCATTCCCTGGCTATTGCAGAGGAGACGTTAAATGAAGAGCTGGAGATAATAGCAAGAACTGATGATGGGGAAATAATGGCTGTGAGACATAAAAAATATAAGATTGTAGGATTACAGTTTCATCCTGAATCTGTTTACACACCTGAAGGGATGAAGATGATAGAAAATTTTGTTGTAGGAGGAGGTATATGATTAAAATTATTGAGAGATTAGTCAGTGGTGAAAATCTTAAAGAATCTCAGATGACCTATGCAATGACAGAAATAATGGAAGGGAGGGTGAGCAGCGTTCATATGGCCAGCTTTTTAACAGCTCTAAGATTAAAAGGGGAAACCTCAGAAGAAATAAGTGGTGGAGCTAAGGTTATGAGGGATAAAGCGGAACAGATAGATTTAGGGGATAGATATACTGTGGATACCTGCGGAACAGGGGGAGATGGTACAGACACATACAATATCTCTACAGCATCAGCATTTGTAACAGCTGCTGGAGGAGTAGCAGTAGTAAAACATGGAAATAGGTCGGTATCCAGCCAGTGCGGGAGTGCAGATGTACTGGAAACTTTGGGCATAAATATAGGAATAAATTCAAAAAGGGTAAAAGAATGTGTGGAAAAGATAGATCTGGGATTTCTATATGCTCCTGCATTTCATAGTTCTATGAAATACGCAGCAGCAGTTAGAAAAGAGCTGGGGTTTAGGACGATATTCAATATGCTGGGGCCCCTTACGAATCCTGCCAGAGCCAATGGACAGGTATTGGGAGTATTCCATGAAAATTTAACCGGACTTATGGCAGAGGCTATGAAAAAATTAGGAACTGAACATGTATTGGTTGTTCATGGAATGGATGGAATGGACGAGATAACAGTAACCGATAGAACCAAGGTAAGTGAATTGAAAGGTGGAAAAATTAACTCCTATTATATAGAACCAGAAGATTTTGGAATGAAAAGAAGGTTTAAAGAAGAATTGGAAGGGGGAACTCCTAAAGAAAATGCAGAGATAATAAGGGGAATATTTAAGGGAGAGATAAGAGAAGCAAAAAAAGATATATTACTTCTAAACAGCGGAGCAGCTCTGTATGCAGGAAAAAAAGCATCGTCTATCCAGGAGGGAGTAGAGATGGCCAGAGAGATAATCGAAAGCGGTAAGGCTCTTGCTAAATTAGATGAACTGGTAGAAATGACAAACAGATAAATAGGGAGGGTAAAAATGATCTTAGAAAGGATAGTAGAAAGAAAGAAGATGAGGCTGAAGGAGTTAAATTTAGACATAAAACTGCTAAAGGAAAAAGCTGAAAGGTCAGAACCCGGACCTAGTTTTATAGAATCACTTCAAAAAAAAGGCTTATCCATAATCGGGGAGGTGAAAAGAGCATCTCCATCTAAGGGGGTGATAAAAGAAAATTTTGATCCATTGGAATTAGCTGTGGAATATGAAAATTGTGTAGATGCAGTTTCTGTACTGACAGAGGAAGATTTTTTCCTGGGAAGCCCGGAATATTTAAAAAAAATAACAGATGCGGTGGGGATCCCTGCCCTGAGGAAGGATTTTATAATAGAAGAGGTTCAAATTTATGAGGCAAAAATATTAGGAGCTTCAGCAATACTTTTAATAACAGCAATTTTAGAAGAAAAGACATTGAAAAAATTTATACAGACAGCTGAAAGTTTGGGGATGGATGCCCTGGTAGAGGTCCATGCAAAAGAGGGAATTGAGACAGCCATCAGGGCAGGAGCTCAGATAATAGGGATAAATAACAGGGATTTAAAAACCTTTGAAGTGGACCTGAATACAACGGTAGAGCTGGCAAAATTAATTCCAAAAAATAAGGTGATAGTCTCTGAGAGCGGGATAAAAAATCAGATGGATATAGAAAAGTTAAAAAAAGCAGGGATAGACGGAGTTCTGATCGGAGAAGTATTTATGAGGTGTGATGATATAGGGAAATTAGCAGAAAAATTTAGGGGGAAAGGATGACCAAAATAAAAATATGCGGATTGCAAAGGGTGGAAGATATCGGGATGGTGAATAAAAATTTACCTGATTATGTGGGATTTATTTTTGCCGAGAGTAAGAGAAAGATCGCTAAAGAAAAAGCTAAAGAATTGATCGACAAACTGGATAAAAGGATAAAAACTGTAGGAGTATTTGTAGATGAAAGAAGAGAAGATGTAGAAAAGACAGCAAAATACTGTAGACTGGATATTCTGCAATTCCACGGGGAAGAAACAGCTGAGTATTGTGGGCAATTCAGAGGCAGATATGAAATCTGGAAGGCGTTTTCGGTAAAGAATAGAGGTATAGAGGAAAGGCTTCTAAAATATAAAGAACATACAGACCTGTGTATTTTAGATGCCTATAATAAAGGGGTCAGAGGCGGAAGTGGTAAAGTTTTCAACTGGGATTTGATCCAGGGGATGAGTAAAAAATATAAGATTGCTCTGGCTGGAGGGATAACTTATAAAAATATATTAGAAGCTGTGGGAAAGGTAGAGCCTTATATTATAGACCTCAGTTCAGGGGTGGAAACAGATGGGGTTAAAGATGGTGAAAAAATAAAGAACGTTATTCAAAAACTAAGAAGGGGTGGGAAAAATGAATAGAAAATTTGGAAAATTTGGTGGTCAATATGTGGCTGAAACACTGATGAATCCATTGAAAAAACTGGAATCAGCCTATAAAGAGGCAAAGAATGATCCGGAATTTATGGAGGAATACAGGTATTACCTGAAAGAATACGTAGGCCGTGAAACACCGTTATTTTATGCTGAAAAAATAAGTGAAAAATTAGGAGGGGCAAAGATCTACTTAAAAAGAGAGGATCTGAATCATACTGGGGCTCATAAGATAAATAATGTGCTTGGACAGATCTTACTGGCTAAAAGAATGGGAAAAAAGAAGGTGATAGCTGAAACGGGAGCAGGGCAGCATGGGGTAGCAACAGCAACAGGTGCGGCATTATTCGGGATGGAATGTGAAGTTTTCATGGGTGTAGAGGATATGGAAAGACAGAAAATAAATGTTTTTAAGATGGAACTATTGGGAGCCAAGGTAACAGGTGTATCATCAGGAACGGGGACATTAAAAGATGCAACCAATGAAGCCATAAGAAAATGGGTGCAGAGGGTAGGGGATACATTTTATGTGATTGGATCGGTAGTGGGACCCCATCCATATCCGACTATGGTAAGGGATTTTCAAAAGGTAATAGGAGAAGAAACCAAATCACAGATAGTCAAAGCTGAAGGAAGGCTGCCAGATGCGATAATTGCCTGTGTAGGGGGAGGCTCCAATGCCATGGGGATGTTTTATGACTTTATAAAAAATGAAGAAGTAGCACTGTATGGAGTAGAGGCAGCGGGGTATGGAATAGGAACAGGGCAGCATGCGGCAGCATTTTGCGGTCACGTAGGAGTAATACACGGGATGAAAACTTATATGCTCTGCGATGAGGATGGAAATATAACGCCGGCACACTCTATATCGGCTGGATTAGATTATCCTGGGGTAGGTCCGGAACATGCCCATCTGCATGATATAAAAAGGGTGAAATATGAATCGGTAACAGATGATGAAGCCTTGGAAGGGTTTAAATTGTTAACCAGACAGGAGGGAATAATACCGGCACTGGAAAGTTCCCATGCCATAGCTTATGCAGTGAAATTA
This sequence comes from Psychrilyobacter piezotolerans, assembly GCF_003391055.1. Taxonomy (NCBI): domain Bacteria; kingdom Fusobacteriati; phylum Fusobacteriota; class Fusobacteriia; order Fusobacteriales; family Fusobacteriaceae; genus Psychrilyobacter; species Psychrilyobacter piezotolerans. Next base: position 166,266 of record NZ_QUAJ01000002.1, on the reverse strand, counting down.
GCTCCTAAGATGGGAAAAGAGCAGGTATTAGTAATAAACATATCGGGACGTGGGGATAAAGATATCCATACGGTGGCTGAATATTTAGGGGGGGAATAAAACTATGAAGAGGATAGAGCAAAAATTTAAAGAATTAGGAGATAAAAAAGCGCTGGTTACATATATAACAGCTGGAGATCCTGGCTTAGATGAGACAGAACAGCTGATTTATGCTATGGAAAGGGGAGGAGCCGACATAATAGAATTGGGGATACCGTACTCAGATCCCATAGCTGACGGGCCTGTTATCCAGGCAGCCGGCAAGAGGGCCCTGGACAATGGGACCAGGTTATTTAAAGTATTTGAAGTTGTAAAAAAAACCAGGGAAAAAACAGAGATCCCCTTGGTGTTTTTAATCTATTTCAATACTATCTTGAGCCAGGGGATAGAAAATTTTATAAAAAAATGTAAGGAAGCTGGGGTAGATGGGCTCATAATACCGGATCTTCCCCTGGAGGAAAGGGAAGAAATCAGAGAATTAATAGAGGGAAGCGATGTAGATTTAATACCCTTGGTTGCTCCTAATTCCAAGGAGAGGTTAGGGGACATAATTAATCAGGGAGGGAGTGGATTTGTCTACTGCATATCATCTTTTGGTGTGACCGGGGTTCGGGATAACTTTGATGTAGATTTAAAAAGTTTTCTGGAAGAAGTAAGGGCCGTGACAGACTTACCTTTAGCGGTTGGTTTTGGGATATCCAGCAGGGAACATGTAGAAAAGATACATAGGATAGCAGATGGAGCCATAGTCGGATCAGCTATCGTAAAATTAGTTCATGAAACTAATGGTGATCCAAAAGTAATAGAGAAGAAAGTCAGGGAATTAAAAGGCTGTTGAAGTTACAGAATGGTATAGATGTAGAGCAGGGATAAAAATAAATAAAAAATGTTTGACAAAGAGATACAATAGGAGTATGATTAGATCAAATAAATTTTAAGGAGGTAAATCAGATGGTGATGAAGGGCTTTAGATATTGGTATGAATTGAAAAGCAATCAAATTTCATAACCAACAGGTTTATTAAACTTAAAACAATTCGTTAAAATAAATTTTTTAATTGTAGACCTATATTTTAAATATAGGTTTTTTTATTAGGGAAATTGTAACCTGTTCTATTGAGAACAGGTTTTTTATTTTATAGGATAATTTAAAAATCTAGATATATTGGGAGGAAAAATGATGATAATTAAACTAAAAAAAGGTGCCACAAATGATCAAGTGAGCCATATTGTAGAAGTATTTGAAAGCCTTGGAATGGAAATAAAGGATATATCGGGAAAGGAATATGGAGTTTTAGGAATAGTAGGAGACACATCAAAATTAAGCATAAGAGATATGGAAGCATTAGAAGGAGTAGAAAAGGTGACTAGAATACAAGAACCATTTAAGAAAGCCAACAGGAAGATGCAGGAGGAATGCACAATAATAGATGTAAACGGGATAAAAATCGGCAGGGGGAATTTTACTATTATGTCTGGACCTTGTTCGGTAGAATCAAGGGATCAAATCTTGGAAGTAGCAAGATCGGTAAAAGCATCAGGGGCTCAAATCCTCCGTGGAGGAGCATATAAGCCGAGAACTTCTCCTTACGCTTTCCAAGGGATGGAATTAGAGGGATTAGAACTATTAAAGGAAGCGAAAAAAGAAACGGGGATGCCAATAGTAACTGAAATTATGTCGGTAGATCTGGTGGAAAAATTTGCTGAAGAAGTGGATATAATCCAGGTGGGAGCTAGAAATATGCAGAACTTTGATCTGTTGAAAGCCCTTGGTAAGATAGATAAACCAATTTTATTAAAAAGAGGGCTGTCGGCTACCATCGAAGAATGGCTGATGTCTGCTGAATATATCATGGCAGGGGGAAATGACAAGGTAATCCTGTGTGAAAGAGGAATCAGAACATATGAAAAGTATACAAGGAACACACTGGATCTAAGTGCGGTATTAGCAGTAAAAAAATTGAGTCACCTGCCGGTAATTGTAGATCCCAGCCATGCTACAGGAAAAAGATGGATGGTAAAAAAGTTAGCCATGGCAGCAGCAGCAGTAGGAGCAGATGGGTTGATGATAGAGGTGCATAATGATCCTGAAAATGCCCTATGTGACGGGGCACAATCACTCAGACCAGAGCAATTTGAAGACTTAGTAATCGATGTAAAGAAGATATTAGAGGTAGTAGGTAAGAAGATGTAGTAATTATATGAGATACCCCCGGGGTATCTATTCTTTTATCAAATATCAAATTTAAGCAGTTGTAAATCATAAAATTATAGTGGCAGCATATGGCGGAATTTAACAAAAAAGTTTTAGAGAAAAGATTATGAAATAATCTTTTTTCTAAATGATGTTATTTGGTGTCCCTTTAGGGAAACCTTTAAGGAAAGGGATTTTTATTATGAAGCAGAAAAAAACATTAAGTATAGTAGGGTTAGGACTTATAGGTGGATGTTATGCTAAAACATTGAGAGATGAATTTGATGTGATCTATGGGATAGATGTGGATGAAAAAGCCCTCTCCTATGCAGAATCTGAAGGTATAATAGACAGGGGATTTGCAGATCCTAAACTCCCTCTATCTGAAAGTGACCTAATAGTAATCTGTCTCTATCCAAACCTGGTAGAAAAATTTATAGGGGAAAATAGAGATGATTTTAAAACTAATGCAGTTATTACAGACGCAGCAGGAGTAAAGGGTGATCTTTTAGACAGGGTAATGAAAAAACTTCCATTAGATATAGACTTTATAGGAGCCCATCCCATGGCAGGAAGGGAAGTCCAGGGAGTATGGAACTCCAGTGAAAAGATATTTCATGGAGCCAACTTTATAATAACTCCTCATCCTTTGAATCATGCCGAAAATTTGGACTTAGTAGAAAAATTAGCATATAAGATGGGATTTAAGAGGGTTTCCCGGATAACTCCTGAAAAGCATGACGAAATTATATCCTTTACCAGTCAGTTAACTCATGCCATAGCAGTTGCATTAGTTAATTCAGATGAAAAAGACTTTGATACCAATGTGTTTGTAGGAGATTCATACCGGGATCTTACCCGTATAGCCATGATCAATGAAGACCTGTGGGATAAACTGTTCATGGGAAACAAGGAAAATCTTATAAAAAAGATAGAAAGGTTTGAGGAAAGTTTAGATATAATAAAAAATTCTTTAAAAGAAGGAGATAGTGAATCCCTGAAAGAAGAGTTTAGAAAATCTACCATGAGGAGAAAGGAGATATCTTAAAAATGGAAAAATTGCATATAAATTTGGATGAAAAATCCTATGATATTTTTATAGACAGGGGAATATTTAATGAGATAGGAAAATATATATCAAAAGTCTACAAGAAGAAAAAAATAGTTGTAGTGACCGATACAAATGTAGATAAACTTTATGGAGATAAATTATTAAAAAATTTGAAAATGTCAGGTTATATGCCTGCAAAGGTAGTCTTTGATGCAGGGGAAGAAAATAAAAACTTTGAGACCCTCACCGAAGTATATGAAAAAATAATCGATTCAGAGATAAAAAGGGGAGATCTTCTCATAGCTTTTGGTGGAGGAGTTGTTGGAGATTTGGCAGGATTTGCAGCATCTACAATATATAGAGGGATAGATTTTATACAGATACCAACTACACTGCTGGCTCAGGTAGACAGCAGTGTAGGAGGGAAGGTTGCAGTGGATACAACCAGGGGTAAAAATTTAGTTGGAAGTTTTTACCAGCCCAGGATGGTAGTTATCGATCCTGATCTCCTTAAAACTCTGGATGAAAGGGAAGTCAGGAGCGGGATGGCCGAGGTAATAAAATATGGTGCCATCTATGACAGTGAGTTTTTTGACTATCTGCTGGGGAAGGAAGATCTAAAGAGTTCCATGACGGATATTGAAAAAATAATTAAAAAATGCTGTGAGATAAAGGCGAAAATAGTAGAAAAAGATGAGCTGGATCTGGGCTTGCGTATGATATTAAATTTTGGTCATACTCTGGGTCATGCCATTGAAAAATATTATAACTATGGGAAATATACCCACGGAGAGGCAATCTCCATAGGCATGTATGACATAACAAAGTTAGGGGAAAGATTAGGAATAACAAAACCAGGGGTTTCGGATAAAATAAAGGAAATTTTAAAAAAATATAACCTTCCCATAGAAGACGAGGTTGAAATAAAAGATCTTATAGAGATCATGAAAACCGATAAAAAAAATATATCGGGAATATTAAATTTTATATTTTTATCTGAAATAGGGAAGGTAGAGATAAAGAAGGTAGGAGAGGAAGAGATCACCAATAAATTGTTTAAATAAAAGATTAGATTTAAATCAAATGGATGCAACGTAGTCTAGAACTAGTAATTTTGCAGGGTAGGAGGGTAGAAATGAAGGTAAGAATAATTCCAAACAAATTAAAAGGGGATGTGGTGATACCACCGTCTAAAAGTCTGGCACATAGAGCTATAATTGCAGGTTCATTAGCTGATGGAAAGAGTGTGATAACAAACCTTAATTTTTCAAATGATATAGCAGTAACAACCCAGGCTATGAAAGATTTAGGAGTGGAGATAGAAATATTTGAAGATTATGAAGTTATTACAGGATCTAAAAACCTAAAAAGGATAAATAAAATTATAAATTGCGGGGAATCGGGATCTACAATCAGATTTATGATACCTATATCTCTATTGGCAGATGGGGAAGTGACCTTTGTAGGAGAGGGAAGACTGACTACCAGACCACTCAATGTATTCCATGAAATTTTTGACAAACAGGGGATAAAATACAGCCGGGGTGTGGAAGAACTGCCCTTAACTATAGATGGGAAATTAAAACCAGGCAGGTTTGAGGTAAGGGGAGATATAAGTTCTCAATTTATAACGGGGCTGCTCTATACACTGCCAAAATTAGATGGCGATTCTGAAATAATTATAACTACTAATTTGGAATCTAAAGGGTATATAGACCTGACTTTAGATATTTTAGACAGATTCGGCATCAAAATAATCAATGAAAATTATGAAAAATTTATTGTTCCTGGGAATCAAGGATACAGGGCACATGATTATAGGGTCGAGGGAGATTTTTCCCAGGTAGCCTTTTGGCTGGTAGCTGGATTTTTAAATGATGGTATCAATTGTCTTGGAATGAACCCTGAGTCTCTGCAAGGCGACAGGGAAATAATAAAGATATTGAAAGATATGGGTGGCGACTTGACAATAGATGAAGGTGTAATTAGTATAGCAGGGAAAAAATCAACCGGGGCAACAATTGACCTGAGTCAATGCCCGGATTTAGGGCCTATAGTGACGGTCTTGGCTAGTTTAAGTGAAGGGACTACCAGGATAATTAATGCCGGCAGACTGAGGATAAAAGAATCTGACAGGATAACTTCTATGACAACCGAACTGAATAAATTGGGTGCTAAGATAGTAGAAACTGAGGATGGGATGATCATAGAGGGAGTAAAAAAACTAAAGGGTGGAGTAGAAGTAGATGCCTGGAACGATCATAGGGTAGCCATGGCACTGGCAGTAGCCAGCAGCAGATGTGATGAGCCGATTATCCTTACAGGTGCAGATTCGGTGAAAAAATCATATCCGAACTTTTGGAAAGATTTTGAAAAACTAAGCGGGAATATGGAAATAATAGAGGAGTAAAAAGATAAAAAACTGAAACCATGAATGACATAAATTATCACGGAAATGAGAAAAATTGGCTTTTTATTTTATGGGTAAAACCTAGAAAAAAGTTAATCCGTAAAAATCAGAGAGTTTCCTGTGTTCGCAATATTCTTAGTTTATGGAATAAACTTTAGAGATATTGGTGATGCCCATATCGGGTAATCTAAAAGAGAACCGTGTTCTGTGATTCTAAAAGCTCTGTTGATAATCAGTGTCATCTGCGGCAAAAAAGGAGGCGTTATGGGTTCAACTTGGGGGAAAAATATAAAATTATCATTGTTTGGAGAATCCCACGGTGCAGGGATAGGGATTACCATTGACGGCTTACCGGCAGGGGTGGAGTTAGACCTGGATTTGATAAAATTCGAGATGCAAAGACGTGCTACAGGTAAAAATGAACTTACAACAGCCAGAAAAGAAGCAGATACTTTTGAAATTTTAAGCGGATATTTTAATGGTTATACTACAGGAGCACCTCTGAGTATACTGATTAGAAATAGAGACCAGCAATCGAGGGATTACAGCCAGATAAAGAATATAGCCAGACCGGCTCATGCTGACTATACCGGGTATAAAAGGTATGACGGGTACAATGATTATCGTGGAGGAGGTCATTTTTCCGGCAGGCTGACAGCTCCCGTTGTATTTGCAGGGGCAGTGGCAAAGCAAATATTAAAGCAGAAAGGGATCCATATAGGAACACATATAAAGAGTATAAAAGATCTTAAAGACAGGGATTTTTGTGAAAAGGATCTGAATATGGAAGTTTTTAAAAAACTGTCTGAAAAACAGCTCCCATTTTTAGATGAAACCTTGGAAAGTCTCAGCCGGGAAAAGATACTCCAGGCAAAAAGTAGGTGTGATTCCTTGGGAGGAGTAATAGAGTGCTCTATCATAGGGATGAAACCCGGAATTGGAAACCCATTTTTTAATTCTATTGAGAGCCAGTTAGCCGGGTTGATGTATTCTATCCCAGCTGTAAAAGGTGTGGAGTTTGGTGCTGGATTTGGAATAACCGATCTATTTGGAAGTGAAGCCAATGATGATATCTATATGGATGGCGAGCAAGTAAAAACTATAACTAATAATAACGGGGGAGTTTTAGGAGGAATTACCAATGGGATGCCTATAAACTTTAAGGTGGCTATAAAACCAACTCCTTCTATATCAAAGGCTCAAAAAACTATAAATATGAAAACTAATGAGGAAACAGAATTTAAAATTGTAGGAAGGCACGATCCCTGTATAGTTCCAAGAGCTTTAGTGGTAGTAGAAGCCATGGCAGCCATAGGGATCTTAGATTTTTTGATGGTATCTTAGGATGGTGGAAATGAATAAATTAGATCAATTGAGAAGTGAGATAAATAAAATAGATGAAGAGATGGCAAAATTATTTGTAAAAAGAATGAACGTGGTGGAAAAAATTGCAAAATATAAGCAGAGTACAGGGATGGAAGTGCTGGATACAGCAAGGGAAAAAGTAGTAATAGAAGAAAATTCCAGGAGGGTTTCAGATGAAAAACTAAAAAAATATTATGTTGAATTTTTAGAAGGAAATATGGAAATTTCTAGAAGTTATCAAAAGGCTATTCTGGGGCTGGATAAGGTGGTTGGATACCAGGGGATACCGGGATCCTTCAGTTATTTGGCACTTAAAACTAAATATAAAGATGAACTCCTAAACTCCTACCACAACTTTGAAGATGTATTTATAGCATTAAAAAATAAAGAAATAGAGGTAGGGGTACTGCCTATTGAAAATTCCTATACAGGGGATATCACCGATAATTTTGATCTTATAAAAAAATACAATGCCTATATAATAGATATTATAGAGTTGAAAATAGACCACAATTTACTGGGGATAAAGGGCTCTAAATTAAGTGATATCAAAGAAATCTATTCTCATATTCAGGGGTTCAAACAATCTCAAACTTTTTTAAAGGGGAGAGGTTATAAGGAGATTCCATACTACAATACAGCTATAAGTGCAAAATATGTAAGTGAAATGAAGGATATAACTAAAGGGGCTATAGGAAGTGCTGAAACAGCAAGGATCTATAATTTGGATATCCTGGCAAAAAACATAAATACCCATGAAGAAAATACAACTAAATTTATGGTCATTGGGAATAAATTAATTGTAAACAAAAATCATAACAGGATCATGGTGGCATTTTCCACATATAATAAATCAGGAGACCTTTCCAGTGTTTTAGGGAAGTTCAGCAGATACGGTATCAATATGTTAAGTATAAAATCAAGGCCTCTTAAAGATTCTCCCTGGGAATATGTTTTTTTTGTAGAATTGGAGGGGAACTACAACACCTTGAAACCTTCAATAGAAGAGATAGAGAAAAAAAGTAAATATTTTGAGGTGATTGGCAGTTATGAAAAATAAATACGCTTTAATTGGAGAGAAATTAGGGCATAGTTATTCTCCTATGATCCATAAGATGATATTTGAAAGATTTGAGATAGATGGGGAATATTCATTGATAGAGGTGGCTCATAATAATCTGGCAGAAGTGGTAAAAAAGTTAAGAGGGTCAGAATTATTAGGTATAAATATAACCATCCCCTACAAGACAGATATTTTGGAGTATTTAGATGAAATATCCGAAGAAGCCAAACAGATAGGAGCAGTTAATACTGTAATGTCTAAAGGCGGGAGATTAATCGGCTATAATACAGATTACTATGGATTCAAGATGATAATATCTAAATTAAAGTTAGAGGTAAAAAATAAAAAAAACTTTATCTGTGGTGGTGGTGGATCAGCGAGAGCAGTGGTTAAGTGTTTGGAAGATTTAGGGGGAGAAAATTACTTAGTCACCAGAGATACAGAAAAAGCCAGGATTAATTTTCAAAATTTTCAAGATTTAAATATTATTTCCTACAATGAATTAAGGACCATATCTGAAAAAAATTTAATAGTTAATTGCACTCCCTGTGGGATGCATCCAAATATAGAATGTAGTATACTGGATATAGAGGAAAAAAAAGAATACCAGGCTGGAATTGATCTTATCTATAACCCGCAAAAAACTAAATTTTTAGAGGGGTTTGAAGTAGGAGAAAATGGACTCTTGATGCTGGTGGGGCAGGCTGTAAAAGCAGAAGAAATATGGCAGGAAAGAGAAATGCCGGAGGGTGATATACAGGAAATATATGAAAAGATAAAGGGAACAATCTATAAAAAATAAGGAGGAGAAAATGGGAATATTAGCCAAAAGATCGGAAGATAAAAATATTGTAGATACGGTATTTACCATGGTAAAAAAGGCCAGTGATGCTAAGCTTAAGTATGGTGAAGACAAGGTAGTGGATGTAACGATAGGAGCACTTTGTGATGAGGATGGCAAATTTACTATTTTTGATTCTGTAAGTGAGGTGTATAAAAATTTAAATAAGATGGACATAGCACCGTATGCAGAATCATTTATTGGAAACAATGATTATCTGAGGGAAATAAAGTCATGGGTATTAGGGGATCATGAAGAAAAATTCAATGTGGGAGCTATAGCTACCCCTGGTGGATCTGGATCTGTGAGTTCTACCCTGAAAAATATATTGGATGCAGGAGAAACACTGCTTATTCCAAATATCGGTTGGGGCCCCTATAAGATAATGGCAAAGGAACATGATTTAAAAATAGAAACCTATGAGTTATTCAATGAAAAAGATGAGTTTAATATCGAAAGTTTCAGAGAAAAATCATCCAAGATAATGAAATTACAGGGAAAAGTTTTAGTCATAATAAATGATCCGTGTCACAATCCTACAGGATACTCTATGAGCAAATCTGAGTGGGAGAGTGTTGTAAAAGTCATGAATGACCTGTCTGAAGATGGGAATTTTATCCTTTTAAATGATGTTGCTTATATAGACTACTCTGTAAAAGGATATGAAGAAAGTCGTAAATATATGGAAAGTTTTACGAACTTATCTCCTAAAAATTTAGTTGTATTCGCATTTAGCTGCTCGAAAACACTGACTAAATATGGACTTCGTGTAGGGGGAAGTGTATTTATTTCAAATGAAAAGAAAAATATAGATGACTATATGAGAGCCAATGAATTTACGTGTCGGGGTGTTTGGTCAAATGTTCCTAAGGGTGGGATGAAATTATTTTCAACTATCCAAAGTAATAAAACCTTAAGGGATAAATTAACAGAGGAAAGAGATGGATATGTAAAACTGTTGGAGAAAAGGTCTAAGATATTTTTAGAGGAAGCCAAGGAAGTAGGTTTAGAAGTTTATCCATATAAAGAGGGCTTTTTTATTACATTAAAGATAGAAAATGAAAAAATCAAAGAAAGTATTGAAAAGCTGAACCACGAAAATATATATCCAATCCAGGTAGCCCATGGGATAAGGATTGCAATATGCGGAAGTCCCAGTAAAAAATTAGAAGGTTTAGCTAAAAAAATTAAAAAGGTTATAGCTTAAAAAAAAGAAGGTCCCTAGGGATCTTCTTTTTCACAATGCTGCGTTATTTTAATTTATTTAATGTAATCTTACCTTTTTCCATCTTCTCAACAATGGCAAGTGATTCCAGGTGAAATCCTTCTTTTAAAAGATTTTCTCTTCCTTCTTTAAATCCTTTTTCAATAACAATACCTACTCCTACAACAGTGGCTCCACCCTGATTTACTATATCTCTAAGTCCAAGGATAGCGTTTCCTGCTGACAAAAAGTCATCGATTAGAAGAATATTCTCCCCTTCATTTATAAATTCTTTGGAAACTGTTAAATTATAATTTGTTTCCTTTGTAAATGAGTAAACAGTGGTAGAGTAAAAGTCATCCATAGTAATGGGTTTATGTTTTTTAGCAAAGACCATAGGGACACCTAGTTCTAAAGCGGTGATCATAGCAGGAGCAATCCCGGAAGCCTCGATAGTTAGAACCTTATCGATCTTCTTACCTTCAAATCTTTTGACAAACTCTTTTCCAACCAGGTTCATAAGTTTAGGATCTATTTGATGATTAACGAATGAATCGACCTTTAAGATTGAGTCCGATAACGCTAATCCATCCTTTAATATAGTATCATGTAATATTTTCATAATTAAACCTCCAAAAATGTTTTAAACACCTCATATTGAGTGAAATTATTAAGAAAATATTCATCTTAAAATTACACTCATAGTTAGCTATTTACGGCAGCTAGTAGAAACTTTCTTCCTTATTAAGAAAATATATGAGAATTGATTTTATCTATATTACCACAAGATCCCCCAAAAAACAAGGAGGAGCAAGTAGTTTTTAATTTTTTGAAACCGCTAATATCGCTAATAAAACCCTTTTATCACAAAGTAACCGCAAGGGTCGTCACCAAAGAGCTATATTTCAATATCCGCATTCTATTTATTCGTGTCTACTAGCGTAATTTGCGGTTCAGTTTTTTTTTATTTATGAATATTAATGTTTATTGGTGTTAAAAAAATTATAAAAATTAGGCTGACCATGAGGGGCAGCCTAATTAAAAGATTAATAGATCTCTCTTATATTTTTTGTAGGATGGTTTTCATACTTGATTACTTTACCTTCCCAAGTTCTAATCATAACATAATCAGTTCCACGAGATAACATATACTGAGGCATTAAAGGTGTTTTACCCTGTCCCTTTGGTGCATTAACAATATAAGTTGGAATAGCCATTCCAGAAGTGAATCCTCTCAGGTATTCCATGATCTCTAATCCGTCATCTACAGATGTATTAAAATGCTCGGTTCCTTGAACATGCTTTGCATGGAAGATATAGTAAGGTCTGCATCTGATTTTTAATAATTCTTGATTCATAAGTCTCATTACGAACTTATTGTTGTTTATACCGTTTAATAAAACTGCCTGGTTTCCTACAGGGATTCCATTATTAGCTAATTTTTCACACGCGGCCTTAGCTTCAGGAGTTATTTCTTTTGGATGGTTGAAATGGGTATTTAAATAGATAGGATGATACTTCTTTATCATATTAACCAGATCATCTGTGATCCTTTGCGGCATAGTAACAGGTGTTCTACTACCTATTCTAATGATTTCTACATGGGGGATAGTTCTAAGTTCAGCTAAGATCCATTCCAATCTAGAATCAGACAGGGCTAAAACGTCTCCTCCAGTAAGCAACACATCTCTAACTTCAGGGTTATTTCTGATATATTCAATTGATTCTAAAATATCTTTATCGTGGGTAGCGGTGTCGTTCTCACCGATATTTCTCCTTCTCTGGCAATGTCTGCAATACATTGCACACTCATTGGTTGTGTTTATGATAAGTCTGTCTGGATATCTTCTAGTGATAGTTCCAGCAGGGTTAGTGTATTCCTCTCCCATGGGATCAGCATCTCCAGAGTTGTTATCTAATTCGACAGAAGCAGGGATACTAAGTAATCTAATAGGATCGTATTTATCCTTTGGATCCAGTAAACAAGCATAGTATGGTGAAACTGCCCATCTATACTTATCTCCTACACTTTGAATCTCTTTTTTTTCTTCTTCACTTAAGTCTAAGATTAAACTTAAAGTTTTAACGTCTGTGATTCTATTTGAAAGCTGCCATTTAAAATCGTTCCAGTCCTTTTCTGTAGCCCCAAAATGCTTTAAAAGGACGGCTTTTGAGATTTCAAATTGTTTCCTTACATCTTCGCTCATACCAGTTGGTATACCGTCTCTTGCTATTAAATAATCGTTTATGGTGTTCTTAAGTTCGTCAGCCCTGTTCAGGGAAATTTGTCTACCAGTCAAAATATCTACCTCCTAAAATTCTTGATATATATATATCGCATATATTGTATATATTATATTATACCGATATAAGCATAGTGTGTCAAATTTTAATAAATAGAATGAATAATATATATATAAGAAAATTGATATTTTATATGATTTTAAAAAATCCATATTAAAATTTTGATCTGTGTCAAAAAAATCGCAGATTACGCAAATTAACCTAAAGAAATAGAACGCGGATGAGGGAACAAGCATAGGTAAGAAATAGAGAATACGGGATTTTAATTTTTCTATTAGCGACATTAGGGGTTAAATCTCCCAGGGATGAGGGGTTAAATTTTTTAAAGATTTGTGATAAGACAAAAATTTGAGGTATAATTGAATTAATTTTAATTTATTGTAAGGAGGGATCGTAGATGAGTAATCAATATTTAATAGAAATAATGAAAGTGTATAAAAGGATAAAGCCGCTTATAGAAGCTAGGATAGATGGGTATAAGGAGATTTGGTTTAACGGAAACAATGAGGATGTCTATAAAGAACTGGCTTTTTGCATTCTGACCCCCCAGTCTAAGGCCAGGGGAGCAGAAAAGGCAATAAATGGGATGCTGGAGGCTGAGGTATTTTGGACCGGGATGGAAGATGATTTGATACCGTATCTAAATGTAGTGAGGTTTAAAAATACTAAGGCAAAAAACCTTGTTATTCTTCGTGAATTTATGAAGGATGAAGAGGGGAGGATAGTCACCAAGACATTGGTAGACAAGATCGGTGATGTATTTGAAAAAAGAATTTGGCTGGTAAAAAATATCAAGGGGATAGGGTATAAAGAAGCCAGTCATTTCCTTAGAAATATAGGGTTTGGAGACGAGATAGCCATTTTAGACAGGCATATATTAAAAAATATAATGAGATTAGGAGTGATCGATGAAATTCCTAAAACTATAACGCCTAAAAAATATTTGGAAATCGAGAAAAAAATCGAAAAATATTGCAGGGAGATAGAGATTCCTATGGATCATTTTGATCTATTGTTATGGTATTTAGAAGCAGGAGAAGTCTTTAAGTAATCCTATCGAAAAACAAAGTATTATGCTACAATATATAGGATTAAGTTTTATGTATAAAAGATGTTAGATGGAGGAAATTAATGAGTAAGAAAAAAGCTACAATAATAACATATGGTTGTCAAATGAATGTAAATGAGACTGCTAAAATGACAAGATTACTAGAGGGAAATGGATATGAGATGACTGACGACATCCATGATTCAGATGCCGTATTTTTAAATACATGTACTGTAAGAGGTGGAGCAGCAGGAAGAATAGAGGGGAAATTAGGAAACTTAAAGACTATAAAAAATGCGAGAAAGACTAAGATGATAATAGGAGTAACAGGCTGTGTAGCTCAAGAGGAAAAAGAGCATATCTTAGAAAGAGCACCCCATGTAGATATAGTTATCGGGAATCAAAATATAGCACAACTGCCGGAAATTATGGAAAAAATATTAAAGGGAGAAGTAGTACATGCAGTACTGACTGACAAGGAAGATGAGTTGCCTCCTAGGATAGATGCTAACTTCGGAGACGGGATTTCGGCTTCTGTAGCAATAAATTATGGTTGTAATAACTTTTGTACATACTGTATAGTTCCATATGTAAGGGGACGTGAAAGATCGGTTCCCATGGAAGATATAGTGAATGATGTGAGAAAATATGTAAAAAAAGGGTATAAGGATATTTTACTGTTGGGGCAAAATGTAAACTCCTATGGAAAAGATTTTGATAATAGTCATGAGATTAATTTTGCTAAATTATTGGATGAAATTTGTCAGATTGAGGGAGATTACTGGATTAGATATGTATCACCTCATCCAAAAGATCTGACTTTGGATGTGCTGGAAGTAGCTGCTAAATACCCGGAAAAAATAGCCCGGAATATGCATCTGCCAGTGCAGTCGGGATCGACTAATATGTTAAAAGCCATGAATAGAAAGTATACTAAGGAAGATTATCTGGCTCTGGTAGATAGGATAAAGACTGCATTGCCGGACATATCACTAACTACAGATATCATAGTTGGATTTCCTGGGGAAACAGAGGAAGATTTCTTGGATACTATGGATATAATTAAAAAAGTTAAATATGAAAATTCTTATATGTTTATGTATTCTGTCAGAGAGGGAACACCGGCAGCAACTATGGAAGGGCAGATTTCAGAGGAAGTAAAAAAATCAAGATTACAAAGATTGATGGAAGTTCAAAATGAAAATGCAAAGGAATGCAGTTTGAGTTATGTAGGAAAGACTGTGAAGGTTCTAGTGGAAGGTCCTAGTCACAGAAATAAGGAAAAAATGACAGGAAGGATAAGTGCAAATAAAGTAGTTATCTTTGAAGGTGACAGTTCTTTAAAGGGAACCTTTGTGGATGTTAAAATTGTAACGGCAAAAACATGGACTTTATACGGAGAGTTAGCATAAAATAGAGGTGAGAAGATGTTATACATATTGATCTTTGCAGTATTGGCAGGATTTATAATAGTAGTCGGTAAAAAATTAAGTTTATATGGAGATGCCATAGGAGACTTGATGGGAATTGAAAAGTCCTGGATAGGGATAGTGATGTTAGCAGCGGTAACCTCCCTGCCAGAGATGGTTACAAGTATCAGTGCTACCCTTATGGGGAACCCTCAAATGGCAGTATCAAATATATTTGGGAGTAATTTATTCAATATATTTGTAGTATTTATAGTTGATATATTTGTATTAAGATCCACCTCTTTGTCATCCAAGGTAAGCAGTAAAAACTTTATGGCTGGTTTTTGGGCTATGATTTTAACCTTAATATTTTTATTGGGATTTTCATTCCCAACAGAGGGAATAATGAACATCAGTTTATTCTCCCTGATGATTTTAGGAATTTATTTTATAGCCATGAAATCAATCTATGTCTATGAACATCAGCAAAATGATGAATTTAGTGAAAAATTGGAAGAAGAGATAAAGGAATTTCATGAGATAGAAGAGGGCGGGATAACTCTTCCACAGGCAAAAAAGGGATTTGCTATAAATGCATTTTTCGTAGTTGTTTTAGGAACAGGGCTTAGCTTTATAGGTGATAAGATTGCCAGCACACCATTCTTTGGAATCCAATTGGGAGAATCTTTTGTAGGGCTGATATTAATAGCTCTGGCAACATCCTTACCGGAATTAACTGTAAGTATTGAAGCGATTAAATTAAAATCATATGATATGGCTGTTGGAAATTTATTTGGAAGCAACATATTTAATATAATGATTATATTTATTACAGATCTATTTTTAAGGGATGAAAATATATATCAATCATTAGGTGGATTTCATAAGTTAACAGCTATATTTTCTATGCTGATACTTTTGGTATTTATGATGGGAATTATGTTTAAAAATAAAAAAAGAAGATATGATACATATATTATTGGATTAATTTACTTTGTATCAATGTATATACTGTATATAAAAAGGGGATGATGACTTTGGTGGATTTAAGTGGGTTACTCCTTTCTGAATTAAGGGAGATAGCTAAAAAATTAAATATAGATAAATCTTATGATTATAAAAAATTGGAATTGATTGAAAAAATAGGGGAATATGTAAGGGAAAGTGACGGGCACACCATAGCCTGGGGTAAGATCGAAGTGTTTGCTGATGGTTATGGTTTTCTCCGTGAAACCAATGTGGAAAAGGATGTATATATATCTTCTACACAGATAAGAAGATTTAAGGTTAGAAATGGTGATATAGTTTTAGGTGAAGCCAGGGTACCGGTGGGAACAGAAAAAAACTATGCCATGAGAAAGATTCTCCTGATAAATGGAGATAATTTAGAAAAAGCAGAAAATCGTGTACCTTTTGATGAATTAATACCGGCATACCCAGATGAAAAAATCCTATTAGGAGGGGAGGGAGATATCTCAGGAAGAGTTATCGACCTCATTGCACCTCTGGGAAAAGGACAGAGAGGTCTTATTGTAGCTCCTCCTAAAGCCGGTAAAACCATGTTAATAAGTAATATTGCCAATAGTATAATAAAGAACAATAAGGGTTTGGAAGTATGGATATTACTTATAGATGAAAGACCTGAAGAAGTAACAGATATAAAGGAGACAGTTTGTGGAGCTAAAGTTTTTTCATCTACCTTTGACGAAGATCCTAAAAACCATATTAAGGTAACTGAGATGGTTTTAGATAAAGCCAAAAGAATATTAGAAGACGGAAAAGATATTGTAATATTGATGGATTCAATAACAAGACTTGCAAGAGCCTATAATATTGTGATACCATCTAGTGGTAAGCTTATATCTGGTGGGATAGACCCGACAGCTCTATATTATCCAAAGAAATTTTTTGGATCAGCAAGAAACATTCGTGGCGGCGGAAGTTTGACCATCTTAGCGACAGCGTTGGTAGATACCGGAAGTAAGATGGATGATATTATTTTTGAGGAGTTTAAAGGTACTGGAAACATGGATATCCACCTGGACAGAACTTTAGCTGAATTAAGAATATACCCAGCTATCGATATAAAAAGATCGGGAACAAGAAAAGAGGAGTTATTGATTGAGGAAGATAAACTCTCGGCAATCTGGAAAATTCGTAGATACCTCAGTAAGCTTAGTACTGCTGAAGGTTCTAAACAACTGATAGACACTATAAAAAAAACAAAGACTAATGAAGAATTGTTAAACTATTATTCGAAAGGAGAAGCAAAAAATTGAATAAAAAAATAAAAAAGCTTCTCGTAATTTTACTTGTATTTAATGTGTTTTTAGCATATAATACTATTAAAAAAATGGAAAAAGAAGTTGTTAATTTGAATGATTTTACAGATTACTATACTGAATCAGAGGCCGATAACGGTGGTTACCAGCTATTAACTTCTGACTTTAAAGTATATGAAAAACAATACACCATTGTAAGTGAAAAAACACAAGAAGAATCAAAAAAAAGAGCAGAAATAACGTATTATAAGGTAAAATCTGGAGATACACTGGGTGGAATTGCCAATAGATTTGGGCAGTCGCAGACGGTTTTAAAATACAACAATCCCAATATGGGAAAGTATCTAAAAATTGGAGAAAAACTTAAAATTACCAGAGGAAATTCCATAACTTACAAGGTAGCTAAGGGAGATTCCCTTTCAAAGATAGCTTCAAAATTTGGGAAAACCGTAAGTGAATTAAAAACTACCAATAATTTAACATCAAATATAGTTAATCTGAATCAAATGTTAATAATAAATAATCCCAAGGTAGATCTAGCCAGAATTACCAGAACCAAAAAAGGTTTCGATGTATATTGGCCAACAGCTTGGAAAGGTGTTACCAGTCCCTATGGAAGAAGATTACACCCTGTATTAAAAAGGTGGATAGGTCATATGGGAGTAGATTTGCGAGCTCATTATATAGATGTAAAAGCTTCGGAAAACGGAACTGTTACATATGCAGGATGGATGAGTGGATATGGTAAGATAGTTATTGTTAAACATTCCAAAGGCTATGAAACCAGGTATGCGCATCTAAATAAGATAAAAGTAAAGAAAGGTCAGAGGGTAAGCAGAGGACAGCTTATTGCAGAGAGTGGAAAAACCGGACGGGTAACAGGTCCGCATCTTCACTATGAGATAAGAAAATATGGGACTCCTGTAAATCCAATGAAATATTTTAAATAATTGCTGCCTTAAAAGCAGCATTTTGCCGCCTTAGCTCACTAGGTAGAGCAGTACCATGGTAAGGTAGAGGTAGCCGGTTCGACTCCGGCAGGTGGCACCATATATATAAATCTTAGAGCAGAACGCGAGTTCTGCTCTTTTTTCTTTTGGGAATAAAATAAAAAAATCGAGGATTAAATTCCTCGATTTTTTATAGTATAGAAAATTACACCTGTAAGAGGCATAATTAAAACACTAGTAATTTACTTCGTAAACATAAGTTATGCCTCTCTGG
Organism: Psychrilyobacter piezotolerans; assembly: GCF_003391055.1. NCBI lineage: Bacteria > Fusobacteriati > Fusobacteriota > Fusobacteriia > Fusobacteriales > Fusobacteriaceae > Psychrilyobacter > Psychrilyobacter piezotolerans. The sequence goes on along the minus strand of NZ_QUAJ01000002.1, from coordinate 147,833 downwards.
ATGCAACGTCACGTTGTTTTTATGCCTTTGGAAGCATTACACTGGCTTCTCCATCGATTACCATCTTGCCCTCCTGATTTGTGCAGGTAGTTCTCAGAGTAGCTCTGTCGTTTCGACCCTCTTTAAGATCAATAATTTCAGCCTTAACTTCTAAAGTATCTCCTAAATAAACCGGAGCTAAAAATTTAACTGTCTGTCCTAAATATATAGTTCCTTCACCGGGAAATTTCGTCCCTAAGATAGATGAGATATAAGATACTCCCAACATCCCATGGGCTATCCTCTTTTTAAACATAGTAGTCTTAGCATATTCCTCGTCTAAATGAACAGGGTTATGATCTGTACTTACTTCTGCAAATTTTTCTACATCCACAGCTTCTACGAGCTTATTAAAGCTATAAGAATCTCCGATTTTTAATGATTTTATCATAATTAAACCTCCATAACCTTTATATCATCTGCAATAATTAACTTTGCAGGAGTATTAGCTATTACATCTTCTACAGTATTATGCGGCCCGATCTCTTTTAACAATAACCCATCAGGAGTTACTTCAATGACTGCCATCTCTGTGATAATTAAGTTTACCTGGTTAGCAGCAGTCAGGGGCAATGTGCACAACGGAAAGATCTTTGGCTTCCCCTTTGCAGTATGTTCCATAGAAACTATTACTTTTTTTGCTCCTACAACAAGGTCCATGGCTCCACCCATCCCGGGAACCATCTTTCCAGGGATTATCCAGTTAGCAAGGTTACCTTTTTCATCTACCTGTAATGCTCCCAGTACAGTCATATCTACATGTCCGCCACGGATTACAGAAAAAGACATGGCAGAGTCAAAGAACACTGCTCCATCTAAGGTAGTGATAGGCATTCCGCCTGCATTAACAAGGTCTTTGATCTCTTCTCCCTCTTTCGGGGCAGGACCCACTCCTATAAGGCCGTTTTCCGACTGGAAGATAACATCCATATTCTCCGGGACATAGTTGGCAACCGCAGTGGGAAGACCAATACCCAGATTAACTACATCTCCATCGTTCAATTCCTGAGCAACCCTTTTAGCAATAATCTCTCTGATTAATTTTTTATCCATTACAACCACTTCCTACTATATGATCTACAAAAATTCTAGGTGTAACAACTTCATTGGGATTGATACTGCCTACTTCTACTATATTTTCAGCTTCTACTATAACTGTATCAGCAGCTGTAGCCATGATAGGGTTAAAGTTTCTGGCAGTATTGGCATAGATAATATTACCCTTGGTATCCACAGTGTGTCCTAAAAGGATGGCAACATCTGCTCTGAGAGGTTTTTCCAAAAGGAATTGTTTTCCATCTACCTCTATTATTTGTTTACCTTCTGCTACGATAGTACCCAGACCAGTAGGAGTAAGAACACCGCCTAAACCGGCTCCTCCAGACCTAATCCTCTCTGCCAAAGTACCCTGGGGAACTAACTCTACCTCGATCTCTTTTTCATTCATCTGTCTGCCAGTTTCCGGGTTTGTACCAATGTGTGATGTGATTACTTTTTTAACCATATTGTTGTAGATAAACCTTCCTACACCACTATCTTTTATTCCTGTATCGTTAGATATGATAGTCAGGTTTTTTACACCTTTTTTTATAATAGCATCTACGATGGTATGAGGTGTTCCGGTACCTAAAAACCCTCCTACCATGATGGTCATCCCATCTTCTATTTTAGATACTGCATCTGCAACATCAATTATTTTCTTAGACATAAACTTGTTTCCCCCTTTTTATTTTAAGACATTAAACTTATAGAAACATTAAAACCAGTGAAATTATAGCACCGGAGTAAATAAGTACTACCAAACAATAACCCATTATATCTTTAGCACCTAAGCCTGCAATACCAAGAGCAGGAAGGGCCCAGAATGGTTGTATCATGTTTGTCCATGCATCCCCCCATGCTATGCCATGGCAGTTTTTGCTGCTGGAATGCCTAAAGCAGCACCAGCAGGCATCATTATTGGAGCCTGAACTGCCCATTGACCTCCACCAGATGGAACAAAGAAGTTAACAATCCCTGCACTTAAAAAAGTAAAGAAAGGGAAAGTTGTTTCAGTGGAAATATTAACAAACATATTAGACATGGCTCCTGCCAGAGAAATTCCCTCGGGTCCTTTTCCAATCATTATCCCCATTATTCCAGCATAGAAAGGGAATTGAAGGATTATTCCTGCGGCACCCTTGGAAGCTTCTTTGATTGCATTTAGAAATCTATGAGGTGTTCCATGTAAAAGTATTGCTGTAAATAAGAACACAAAATTAACTATGTTTAAGTTTAATGCGAATCCATTTTTCATAAAGTATGAAATAATATAAGTATAACCCATTATTCCTAAAAGCAAAGAAACTATCTTACTGTTTTCTATTTTTTCCGCCGGGGTCATAGCAGCGATATTTAGTTTTTCTTCTGGAACCTCGATAAGCAGATCATTGTCTATAGTTATAACATCATCTTTTTTAGGATGCATAGCCCTATTAACAAAGGGCAAAGTAATAAATAAAATGACTAAGATTATTAAATTAGTGGCTGAAAAAATAGTCATAGATGTAGGAATTGCTTCTGTAACAGCCCCAGCTGTTGCACTTTTTAAACCTCCGCCAGAGGCAAGTTTTAAAGGTATTGAAGCGGATAATCCTCCGTGCCAGACTAAAAATCCAGTATACGCAGAAGCAATTAATAACCGGTAATCTACACCTTTGACTTTTTTAGCAATTTCTTTAGCAAATATAGCCCCAATTACAAGACCGAACCCCCAATTAATAAACGAAGCTAAAATAGAAACTACAGTAACTCCTATTATGGCTTGAGATGGATTTTTTAATTTGCCGGCCATAAATGATAATGTTCTTTTGAAAAACGGAGAACTAGCCATAGTATGCCCAGTAACTAATACCAGTGCCATCTGCATGGCAAAGGATAATAACCCCCAAAATCCATTGGTCCAGCTATTGATAATAGACATAGGAGACTGTTTAGTAATAGGGATTGCAATCAAAAAAACTATAAATGTCAAAATGGCACAAAATATAAATGGATCAGGCAGATATTTTTGTATTAATATTACACATAAATTTGTAAACTTTTCAAAAATATTTTTTTGTCTAATAGGTGTTTCTTTAGCTGTAGTTTCATTCATAGAATTTACTCCTTTTAAATTAAAAAATTAATAAAAGATTTCAAAATTTCTACGAAAAACTCTAAGTTTTATGGAAAAGGATAGTAAGAACTTATCCGGAAAAAAGTAACAAGAAAAAAATTCTTGTTACTTAATCTTTATATTTTTTATTTTCAAAAGTTCTGGCTATATCTATTTAGCGTAATTCGTAGTTAAACGTTCTTACACCATCTCTCTTTTTACCATCTCTTCTACAATAAAGGTTGCTACATCATCTGCATATTTTCCAGGTCCGAATCCGGCATCATAACCTAATTCTTTAGCCAGTTCATGGGAGATTCTAGGACCCCCGGCAATAAGGATTACCTTATCTCTGATTCCCTCAGCTTCCATCAATTCCACCAGGTGAGTCAGGTTTTGAATATGAATATTTTTTTGAGTAACTGTCTGGGAAACCAGTAATGCATCAGCTTTTAATTCAATAGCTTTTTTGATGAACTCCTCATTTTCTACCTGGGATCCCAAGTTATAAGCTTCGATCCCTTTATATCTCTCAAGGCCGTAGTGCCCGGCATATCCCTTCATATTCATAACAGCATCTATTCCCACTGTATGAGCGTCGGTCCCTGTACTGGCTCCTACGATAACTACATCTCTTTTAATGTTTTCCTTGATAAAGTTCTGTACTCCGTACATATCCATAGTCTCTATATCCACTGTTTCTACATGGATCTCATCATAATTTACAGTATGGTTCAATGATCCGTAAACTACATAAAATGAGAAGTGAGTATCTAAAGATCCGTAATGAGAAACAGCAGGTTCAGATAACCCCATTTTTTTAGCCAATTCTTTGGCTGCTTCAGCACCTTTTTCATCGGCAGGAACTGGCAGAGTCAGACTGATCTGCACCTTTCCATCATTCATAGTATCCCCATAAGGTTTTAATTTTTTTAGGTCTAATGTAGTATCAAAATTTTTATCTTCAGTTGAATATAATCCTCCACTCATTATCTGTCACCTCCAGTCATTAGTTCTATAAATGGATTAAAGTATGTAGTATCCTTTACAAATACTCCGTTTAATCCTTTTCCACCATCAATAGGTCTTTTTATACCTGCAAATTTACCTTTTTGCAGGGTATCAAACATTCCTGTTGTTTCAATCTCTTTGATCAGATCTCTACCTTTTTCTAAAACTTCCTTGGCACGATTCACAATCATTCCATCTTTTTTAAATGTTATCTCGGAACCGAAATCTTTCATATTTTTGAAGATATATTGAGCATTATCGATAGCCAGGGCCCTGTCGGACATAAATGGAGTATGGATGGCCTCGGTCATCATTCCCATGAGGTGAAGTCTTTGTCCTGTCATAATTGTTACCATATTAAATAGAGCATCCTGTACATGGCCTTTGAAGATATCTCCAGTCATAAATTTTGTAGGAGGCATATATTTTAATGGTGCCTTTGGAAATATTTCTCTGGCCATTTGAGCCTGGGATAGTTCCAATAAAAATCCATTCTCTGTGTCTGGATGGATCTCAAATGCGTGTCCTAACCCTTGCTGCTCCTCAGGGAGGTTAGCAAGGAGTGCAAATTGTTCATTTATGAATTGAGAAGCCAGTACCGTATGAGCTTCCTCTATGGCATCTGCTGTGGTAAGGTAGTTATCCTCTCCGGTGTTGATGATTACTCCTGCAAATCCATTGATGATTCTAGAAAAATATTGGTCTACAAATGTTCTCTTCATATTGATATCTCTGAATAAAATTCCATAAAGAGCATCATTTAACATTACATCCAGTCTTTCAAATGCTCCCATGGCAGCGATCTCAGGCATACATAGACCAGAACAGTAGTTGCAAAGTCTGATATATCTACCCAATTCCTCTCCTACCTCATCCAGTGCTTTTCTCATGATTCTAAAATTTTCCTGGGTAGCTAATGTCCCGCCAAATCCTTCTGTAGTAGCTCCAAAAGGTACATAGTCCAGTAAACTCTGACCTGTACTTCTGATAACCGCAATAATATCTGCCCCCTGCTTAGCAGCTGCTACAGCTTGAGTTATATCCTCATAGATATTTCCAGTGGCTACAATAAGATATAGAAGGGGTCCGGTTTTATCTCCAAATCTTTCTAAATAAGATTCTCTGTCCTTTCTATTATTTGCAATCTTATCTGTATTTTCACGAGCAATCTTATCTATAGCTAATTTTATTTCAAATGCATCATGGGTGGATATCTTCCCTAGATTCAATTCTCCGTGGGATACTTTTTCAGCAATCTCCTGGGGAGAAAGACCTGTTTCTACCATGGCATTTCCAATATAGTGGGAAACTCCCAAAGTAAGGTTTCCTTCTTTTTCAATATGCTCTACTACGATATTTGGCAGGGGAACTTCAAATTTATCGATACCGTCTATACCAAGTAAACGACAAATTGTTCTTTCTACCGATACTGTAGAATGGTCATCTATATAAGTCTGTACATCTATGGCGATATTTTTAGCTGATTTCCTAGCGTCTGCCACTACATCCCAATCTAAGTGTAATTTTGAATCTTGCATATCTTTACCTCCAAAGTTACCCTCTCCCTAAGAAGGAAGAGGGACTAATATAAATTTTTTATTATATCTTTTAAATCCTCATCGATTCCGATTAAAGCTGCTACATTTAGTGCGTCCTTTGGAACCTCTAAGTTAGAATAAATCTTTTCTATGGAATAATCCATATGTTTCTGGATCAGAGAGATTGAATTCTGGTTATTCAGGTCAATCTTTCTTTTTAAGCTGTCAAAATTTATATTCTTTAATCCGACAACCTGATAATGAGGAGTCGAATCATCGACTACACCATCATAGTGAGTTGCCATGATTGAAAAACTGTCAAAGTTTTTCATATAATTGGACAATCCCTTTACAAATTTTTTACCTTCACTTGGGTTGGTACCCCGGGCAAATTCATCCAGTGCAATAAACCCCTTATCATAAGTTCTGAGACAGCCTGTAATCTCCCTTAGTTTCATTATTTCAGCCCCAAAACTGCTGAGCCCCTTGGAAACGTCTTGAATATCATCGGATAAAAATTGTATAAACTTTAATATAGGGATAGTTGCATAATCTGAAAAAACATAAAACCCCATTTGTGCCAGGATGAGATTAAGGGTAAGGGTTTTTAAAATAACACTTTTCCCTCCCATATTGGCTCCTGTTAAGATAGTATTACCATTTTTTAATAGGATATCTAATTTTTGAAATTCTTGGTTTTTCATTTTTAAAGTTTCTAAAATTTCTGGATTAAACATCCCGATAAATTCGATGTGTTCACCTATTTTAGGCCTGTTAGCTCCATATTTTATAGCAAGTTTTGCTTTAGCCAGGGTAAAATCAATATTTTTAATTTTGTCGATATCTATTAGAATATCGTTGGTGTAAAAGGTTAATCGTCTGCTTATTTCCATCTTGACTTTGGATTCTTCACAACTTTCTAAAACAACGATCTCTCTTCTTTCTTCCTTAAGTTTTATCTGCAGCTGGTTATCTTTAGCTGAAAAAATTAATTTTTCAATTTCTGCCTTTTTATATCTGATCTCTTTTAATTTTTCTGAGTATTCGTTATAAATATGGAAGGTAGGGATTTTTTTGGATCCCGGGTCTAAAATATCTATAATAGGACTCAGATCAATCAGATGAAAATCTTTTAAAAATATATCATTTGAAATACTTCTGATTTCCATAAAGATCATGGCATTTATCTTTAATTCAAATAATTCAACCTCATCTAAAATTTTTCCTTTTTGAAGATTTAAGACAATATTAGAAATATCTTTTAACTTCATAAGGAGAAGGTCTATCTTTTGGATCTCTTTTTTATTCTGCTGGCATCTTTTTATGAAAAACTCCAAATGATCAAAAATTACTTCCAAAGTTTCGGGTTCCTCTATGGGAATAATATCTCTTTTTTTCAGGTTTCCATATGGAGATATTGTAGTCAGATTATTTGTGAGGTATTCCAAGCCAATTTTTTCCCTGTTTTTAAGATCAAGGTATCTCATAATTCTCCTCCTACAACATCTACAACATCTACAACATCTATATCTATAGATGTTTTTAATAATTCACAAAATTTTTCACTATCAAATGAATATCCATAAGGGGATGTGGGGTTGCAGGTCAAATATAGGAGGTTAATACTGTCCAACACCTCTAATCTGACTGGTATCATAGATAATTTATGATACATATTAGAATCTATAAAAATCTTTGTTCCATCTTCTATGATGATCGTAAAACTTTTAAACAACTCTCTATTTTGTATGATAGATTCTATCAATCCCCTGGATACAGCACCGCCTAAAATTAAATATTTATGATTAGGCTTAACTGCATCTACTATCTCCCTGTGGGAATTAAGGGAAGTAGGGAGATCTAAGACCTCAATATTTGATTGGGTATCAATAAACCCGATCCTTCCCATTTTTAATATCTGTCTGGTTAAATCTGCTGTTTTATCAGAGCATTTTGGTAATTGTAACATCTTTACATTGTGACTGCTTTCTTCCACGACCTTTGTCAGGTCGGGGGAAAAACTAGCTCCAGTAGCCAATATAGCGGCTTCTGAAACTAAATTTCCTGCACTGCCTTTTCGGCTCAGTGCACCATCAATAAGGACCAAGTCACATCCAAAATCTAACATAAGATCTCTAACCCTTATGAGAGCAGAGTTGTAGGAGGGACCAGCCACATCTACAAATCCGTTGCTCAGAGCTCTCATAATTATTATTTCCCCCAGAGGAGTAGAGATTCCAGTGGCAGCTAAGATTTCCTTGGTTATATCACATTTACAGAGTAAATTTTTAGCTGTAGCAACTAAACTGCCCTTTTCTACATAGATCCTAGGTTTGTGTGTGTTGGTCACTCTGTCACAGTCTTCACCATCACGTCCAATAGACGTAAGGCCGATAACCTTACTTCCCTTTAAATTTTGTAATATATAATTTAAAGTGGTAGTTTTTCCCGAGTTTTTTTCCATTCCAATAATAGACACGCTGCTATAGGGGAAAAGGGAAGTGATTATCTTTTTAGTGTTCATTTCTAATATGTCTAGCGAGGACCTTAGGTTCGATAGCTAGCTGTTTACCGTCTAAAAGGTTAGCTATTCCAATGTGGTTACGTTCTTCCTGGCAGTGTTTACAGTCACACTTATCTTCATATGGTTTTGGTTCTGTATATGTTGTGATAACTCCTTCAAAGTTTCTAAGAACAACTCTTTTTGGACTTTGAGAGATAATATATTGAGGCATAACCGGAGTCTTACCTCCGCCACCAGGAGCGTCTACAACAAATGTTGGGATTGCATATCCAGATGTATGTCCACGAAGACCTTCGATGATCTCAATTCCTTTAGATACAGGAGTTCTAAAATGCTCCAACCCTACTGACAGGTCACATTGATATATATAGTAAGGTCTTACTCTTATAGCTACCAGATCCTGTACTAACTCTTTCATGATATGAGTACAGTCGTTTATTCCTCTCAGTAAAACAGATTGATTTCCTAGTGGAATTCCAGCATCAGCCATCAGTTCACATGCAGCTTTAGAAGCAGATGTGATTTCATCTGAATGATTGAAGTGAGTATTTAACCAGATTGGATGGTATTTTTTCATCATATTTACTAACTCGGGAGTAATTCTTTGAGGTAATACAACAGGAGTTCTAGATCCTATTCTTACGATCTGTACATGGGGAATATCTCTCAATCTTTTGAAAATATGCTCTAATTTTTCATCTGAGATAAGCAGAGCATCTCCTCCAGAAAGTAATACATCTCTGATTACAGGAGTTTTAGCTATATAATCGATGGCAGTATCTATCTTTTCCATTCCCAAGGCAGCATCTGTCTGGCCTGCAAATCTTCTTCTGGTGCAGTGTCTGCAATACATAGAACACATATCTGTAACTAACAATAATACTCTGTCTGGATATCTATGAGTGAGTCCTGGTACCGGTGAATCCTCATCTTCATGTAGAGGGTCGTCTAGATCAGCATCTGACTTACATACTTCAGCAGCTGTAGGAATTGCCTGTTGTCTTACCGGACACTTTGGATTTGATGGATCGATCAATGTTAAATAATACGGAGTGATTCCCATTCTAAGGATAGAGTTAGCTGTTTTTACTCCCTCCTCCTCTTCTGGTGTTAGGTCAAAATATTTTTTTAAATCTTCTAAAGTTTCGATTCTATTTCTTACTTGCCAGTGCCAGTCATTCCATTGCTCGTCACTTACATTTGGAAATAATTCTTTTCTTCTGCTCTCGTAGTTTAAATTCATCATAATTTTGTTGCCTCCCCTTTTATTTTCTATACATATAATTTTTCAAATAAGTTTCTGATAGTTTTAGATTCACGTATGATACCTAATGTAAGGTCAGCATGCCCCTTAGCATATCCATTTCCCACGATCATTTGTACGTCTTTTCCTACACCTTCAGCTCCTAAAGCTGCTTTTGTAAATGATGTTGCCATGGAGAAGAAATAAACTACCCCGTCGTCCTTTGTAATGAGGATAGATGACATCTCTGTATTGGCTACATTTACATTGTTGATAACTACATCGCACACATCTTCCCCTGTGATCTCTTTTACTTTTTCATAAACTTCAACAGGCTTAGTTGCGTCTGCAATAATTACATGGTGAGCTAAATTCATATCCAATATTCTTTTTGCATTTTCTTCACTGTATTCAATAACGATAACTTTACCAGAAGCCCCGGCATTTACCATGGCTTGATAAGCACATAAAACACCAGATTTTCCACCTCCGCCAATAATACAAACAGTGTCACCTTCTTTAACTAATCTTTCTACCTGTGCAGGAGCACCGGCTACATCCAGTGCAGCTAAAGCTAATTTTTCAGGAATATCTGCAGGTAATACAGAATATATACCAGTTTCAAAAAGGATAGCCTGTCCGTCTATATCAACTTGGTCGTTGGATACATTTACATTTTTAATCTTATTGATTTTTAATGGTGTAAGGGACAATGAAACTAAGGTAGCTAATTTATCTCCTACTTTTAAAGATTTATCAGGAAAATCAGGACCTATCTCTTTAACAACACCTATCAGCATTCCTCCAGACCCGGTTACCGGATTTTGCATCTTTCCTCTCTCTCCTACAATCTCATTGATCATAGTGGTCATCTTATCTATATCCTTGTTGCATGCTTCCTTTATTTGTGTGAATGATGCTGAATCAATATTTAATGTCATTACATCTAATAATAACTCGTTGTTTTTAATCTTCATTGTATTGTCAATTTTTAATGCAGCCTGTGGCATAGTTCCCATAGGTTCTATTACTCTGTGTGTTCCAAATGGACATCCTTTTATCATTTTCTCTCCCCCTTATAATCCTAATATGGCTCTTGCTTCTGCTGGTGTAGCTATTTGCCTGCCCAGTTCCTTGGCAATCCTTACTACCTTAGCTACCAAGACACCGTTAGATTCAGCTAAGACACCTTTTTCTAAATAGATATTATCTTCAAAACCAACCCTCACATGACCACCGCTTATGATAGCTGCTGCTGCCAACGAAAACTCAAATCTTCCAAGACCGGCAACTGAATAAGTAGAACCACAAGGCAAACTGTCTCTTAAAAATAAGAAGTCTCTCAGATCTCCTCCGATACCACCGTTAACTCCCATTACAAAACTAAAGTGCATAGGCGACTTAATAAACCCTTTTTTATTTAGTCTGACAGCCATCTCAATCATCGATTTATCAAAACACTCCAGTTCAGGTTTGACACCTCTTTCTATCATTTTTTCACCAAATTCTTTGATGGTATTTTCTGTGTTGGTAAAGACTTCGTCCCCGCCGAAATTTAAAGTCCCGCAATCCAGTGTTGCCATCTCAGGATGTAATTCTGTAGGCTGCAGTCTTTCTTCATTGGTCATCCCTACAGCACCCCCGGTAGATGGCTGGACGATAACGTCCGGACATTTTTCTTTTATGGCGTCCATACATATTTTAAATCGTTCCTTTGACTGGGTAGGAGTACCGTCATCCTCCCTTACATGAAGATGTATGATACTGGCTCCCTCTATATATGCCCCATATGCTTGCTCTACTATTTCTTCTACAGTATAAGGAACGTTAGGATTGTGTTCCTTAGTTACCTCAGCTCCACATATGGCAGCTGTTATGATTAATTTTTCCATCTTTTGCCCCCTAATTTCTTTGTTTATCTTTAGGTGTAACACAAGTTCCAGTGGCTCTGCAGACAACAACTGCTTTCTCTAAGACTTCACACGCAGAATCACTGATATCAGGTCTGGGAACGATTACTTTTCTAGCTTCAAAAACCATCCTTCTGGATGTATTACCAACTTTTTCTATATGACCTACAGCTTCGATAAAATCACCTGCATATACCGGAGCCATAAACTCAACGTTGTCATAAGCTTTAAATAATCCCTCGTCCCCATCTTGTCTGATAAGCAGTTCAGTAGCTACATCTCCAAATAAACCTAACATTCTGGCTCCATCCACTAAATTACCGCCATAATGAGCATCGTGGGTACTCATCCTCAATCTAATCATTACTTCTTTCACAACTCATTCCCCCTTTTTTATTTTTTTGCATCAAAAAAACACCTATCCATGATTTAAGACAGAAAATCACCAAGAACTAAAAAGAAATAGCTCTCCACAACTAAAGTTGTGACAGTCAAGATGGATTTTCCCATATTGACCAAGGTTAGCTCTATATAGATCCAACCTTTCGGCAATTAAGTCCTTCACTTTTAACTTCGCAAGATCTTCCGATCCTTTGAATGTTAAAAGTTACCACAATAAATGCTCCTCTATTATATATTTGATTTATGTTACCTATCTAAAAAAATGAAAACTCATTCATAGATTCGTTCTAATACATTTTTACTATATAAAGAACACAAAGTCAAGTGAAAAAAATATTTATATCCTTATTAGAGGAAATAAAAAGAAAAGTCTTTTTATGACGGTATTTTTTTATTTACTTATCCAGTTGATAAACTTAGTTTTTTAAGCTAACTTTATTAAGGAAAAATGAAGATATGACTGCAATATCTGTACTATTAAAAAAAAATAATATATTTAAAATGAATAGTTACCATAATAAAGTTATATAATTAGTTGAAAAATTAAATTTTATTTTCCCATGATAAATATATAAATTTAATAAAAGAGGAAGTTTATTAAATTTATGAAATAAAGAATAAGGAATAAATATTTTTTAGGAGGTGGTTGTGTGTATAAACCAAGGAGTATCTATGTAAAAGTAGCTTTAGAGAGTATTTTAAACAAATTAGGTTTAGGCGGACAAAGTGAAGAGGAAGATAAATATCAGGAAATGGAAGATCTGATGGAAAAAAAACCTTGTTTTGTCACCCTGTACAAGGAGAATTCCCTAAGGGGATGTATAGGAACCATGGTACCATACAGGGAAAATTTATTGGAGGAGATAAGGGCAAATGCCATCTCGGCTGCCTTCAATGATCCTAGATTTGAACCCTTAAAAAAAGAGGAATTAGAATGGTTGGAAATTTCTGTAGATGTCCTTTCCCCTATGGAGGAGATAGAGGATATAAAAGAATTAGATCCTAAAAAATATGGTATCTTAATCAGTGATGGAAGATCCCAAGGGGTACTTTTACCGGATTTAGAAGGGGTAGATAGTGTGGAGCAGCAGATAGAGATAGCCATGAATAAAGCCGGGATAACCCGTCAACCTGGATTGGTTATTAAAAAATTTACTGTAAAAAGGTATAGGTGAAAAGATGAAAGAAGCTATGTTTTATAAGAGATTAGAGGGTGAAAGAGTAGGATGTGAGTTATGTCCCCACAGGTGTATCATAGAGGAGGGTCGTGTGGGCAGATGCGGGGTAAGGAAAAACATATGGGGAAAATTGATAACCCAAAATTATGGAGTAGTTTCGGCTCTCAATATAGACCCCATTGAAAAAAAACCATTTTACCATTTTTACCCAGGGAAAGAGGTTTTATCCATTGGAAGTATAGGGTGTAATATGAATTGTGCTTACTGCCAAAACTATGAAATAGCCAAGGAATTTAAAGGGATACCCACTAAAGAATATACCTATGAGGAGGTATTGAAAGGCTTTAAAGGGTTTGGAGTGGCCTTTACCTACAATGAACCTACTGTTTGGTATGAATTTATGATGGATGTGGCAAAATTAGCTAAATGCTGTTCTAAGAAAACCATGATGGTAAGCAACGGACTTATAGAAAGGGAGCCGCTTCTGGAATTAACTTCCTACATAGATGCATTCAGCATAGACTTAAAGGGATTTACAGAAGAAGTTTATTCTAAGCTGGGCGGAACTTTAGAAGGGGTTAAAAATACCTTGAAACTGATAGCAGGGAGAAAAAAACATCTGGAGATCGAGTTTTTATTGGTGCCGGAATTAAATGATGATAGGGAGACATTTATAAAAATGGTTAAGTGGATAAAGGATGAATTGGGATCAAATATTGTTTTGCATATAAACGGGTATTACCCCAGTTATAAGCTGAAAACTCCGGCAACAGAAAAAAAACTCCTTTTAGAATTTCATAAGCTGGCTAAAAAATATTTGAACTATGTATATGTAGGAAATGCAGGGGTAGACATGGATACAGTCTGCGGTTGTGGAAATCTGCTTATTCAGAGGGATGGATGGAATATAGAGATGGTAGGATTAAGTGAAAATGGTAAATGTAATAAATGCGGAGAAAAGGTAGTGGAGATATAGGAGGCGCTATGAAAAAAAGGGAGGAGTTTGTAAGAGGGAAATTTTATCCTGAGAAAAAAAAAGATATTGAAAAAATGATTGAAAATTTTTTAAAAATAGAATCTCCTAAAAAAAAGGATGGTGAGATCCTGGGAGGGATAGTTCCCCATGCAGGTTATGAATTTTCGGGACCTTCTGCAGTTCATTTTTTTAATACATTAAAGGAAAAAGATATAGAAACTGTGATTATAGTGAATCCAAGTCATACGGGATACGGGGAAGACATAAACTTAGATACAAATGAAGTGTGGGGTTCCCCTATGGGAGACCTGGAGATAGACCTTGATTTTGAAAAAGAATTGGATCTGCCCTATTCGGGAGATGCACATAAATTTGAGCATTCAGGAGAGGTCATGCTGCCTTTTTTAAAATATTTTATAAAAAGTGAATTTAAAATAGTCCCAATTACCATGAAGATTCAAACTTATAAAAATGCAAAATATCTGGCTGAAAAAATAGATGAAGCCGCTAAAAAACAAAGGAAAAAAATTCTGGTAATAGCATCTTCTGACTTTTCCCACTATGAAAAAAAAGAAGTTGGGTATAGGTTAGATCAGTTGGCAATAGACAGGATAATGGAACTTGACAGTCAGGGAGTAGAAAATACAGTAGATGAATATAATCTGAGTATATGCGGGTATGGGCCTATTATGACCCTTTTAGAATATAGTAAATTGGTGGCAGATGATCCAAAGATAGAAATTTTGAGGAGGGGGCATTCAGGGGAGAATTATCCTATGGAAGAGGTTGTAGATTATATAACATTTTTAGTTTATAAGTAAAAATGTCGTTTTCAAGGTGAAAGGAAATCTATCCTTTCACCTTTTTTTATTATCGTCACGTTGCGTTTTATTAAGATGACTAAAATAAATTGGATAAGAAGAAGTTTAGTGGAAAATAGAAGTGTCATAATTTTAATATATTGTTTTAATTAAATACATATATGAAAATCATTTGTTTTCGCTTGTAACATCTTTTAAAAACACAAAACGCTTTATTTCGATACATTTTAATAGTTGGGACATATATATTAAATATGTTGTCTGTATTCATTCATAAATAAAATAAATATTTTGTTGACTTTAACAAACAAACGATATATAATATGTATATAAAATAAAAACAACATTTATTTGAAATATATTAGGAGGGATGAGAATGAAATTATTATTTAAAAATTTAAATGAGACAAAGGTAATTATGGAAAATATGGTTTCTTTTAAAAAAGAAAACGGAGCCTTTATTGTAAAAAGTTTTAAAGGTAATGAAAAAGTAATAGCAGGAAATGTAATAGAGATGACAAATTCAAAATTAGTAATTGAAGGGAATGCAGTTAGAGAGACATACAGATTAGCTCCGCTTAATTTCTAAAAATACTATTTATACAAAAAAACACGGATATCCGTGTTTTTTTTAATTTTTTAGGTTAAAATTCTTTTTCAGATAAAAAGAAACAGAGCCAGTTAAGGATGGAATCCTTAGGTCTTTTTTAGAAGTAATAACTTAGGTTAGTTATGGAAATTGGATTTTATAAAAATAAAATACCACCTATATATTCTTTAAAATTATATAAATGAGTTGGTTGACAAAAATAAAAACCAGGAGTATAATGTGCAACGTAATTTAAAATTAAATACATTGTTTGACTTGAAATAGTCGATTCAATGGTGCTGTGAGAGTGTCGTTAGGCAAAATTGTCCATCTCATTGGTGCTACAGGAGTATCATTAAGCTAAAGCTCATCCTGTGAATTGATATTTGAAGTTGAACCTTTAGGGGTCAACTTTTTAATGTTGATCTTTTTTTATTGTATTTATTTTTAGGAGAAAGCCAGCTGCCTATGCTGACAAGTTTTTTATCATTAGTGGTAAATATTGTGCTGAATTATCTGCTTATATTTGGTAATTATGGATTCCCGGAATTAGGAGTAGAAGGTGCTGCATTAGCCACATCTATAGCCCGTGGGATAGAGTGTGTAGTTGTAGTAGGGGTCATCTATAGGAGGAGATACCCAATAGCTATAAGATTAAAGGAGTTCTTCTCCTTTGATATGGCTGTATTAAAGTTATTTATTGTAACAGCAGGAGCAGTTATTATAAATGACATCTTATGGGCATTGGGACAAACTGTGTACAGTGCTGTTTATGGTAGGATAGGAACAGAGTCATTGGCAGCAATAAATATAGAGAATAGTTTTGAGAGATTAGCAGTAGTTGGAATAATTGGATTTGCCAATGCAGCTACAGTAATGATAGCTCATAAAATAGGACAAGGAAAATTAGGTGAAGCTTATTCTGATGGGAAGAAATTTTACAAAGTTTCATTCGGTCTGGCACTGATGTTAGCAATCTCTATGGGATTATTCTCTTCTAAGTTAGTTGGAATGTATAATGTAGATGAAAATGTATTGAGACTCAGCAAATATACATTGATGGCATTCTGCATATCTTTCCCATTTAAGGCACTGAGCATGACGAAGATGGTAGGAGTTCTAAGAGGCGGGGGAGACACGAAATTTGCCATGGGAATAAATCTTATAGCCCTATGTAGGATCCCCGGAGCAATATTTGCGGCCTTTTATTTGGGCCTGCCTATATATATAGTATACTTAGCTACTTTAGCTGAGGAGTTTCTTCGTATTGCAATTGGAATGAAAAGGTTTGTAAGCAAGAGGTGGATAAATAAATTGGCATAAAAACAGGCAGCCAATGGCCGCCTGTTTTTATTTTTTCCATACTTTTTTATATATTCTTAGGCAGAACTTTATTTAAAACTACTCCTACAATAGCTGCTACAGCTAGACCAGATAGAGAGATAGTTCCCCAAAGAACTACGTTGCTGATAGCTATTCCTAAAACAAAGATAAGGGAAGCAATGATTAAATTTCTTGAATGGGCAAAATCTAAGTCGGCTTCAATCAATGTTCTCACTCCTACACTTGAGATCATCCCAAATAAAATGATAGATATTCCTCCCATGACAGGAGTAGGGATGGTCTGTAAGACAGCACCAAATTTTCCTATAAATGATAATACAATGGCGTATACAGCTGCGATTCTAAGGACAGCGGGATCATATACCTTGGTAACTGCCAATACACCGGTGTTCTCGCCATAAGTTGTATTGGCTGGTCCGCCGATAAGTCCGGCAAAAAGTGTGGCGATACCGTCTCCTAACATAGTTCTGTGAATTCCGGGTTCATCAAAGAAGTTTTTTCCAACAACAGCACCATTAGTTGTAATATCTCCAATGTGTTCTATGAATACTACCATAGCTATGGGAGCTATAGCTATAACCGATGTCCACGAAAATTCAGGCATAGTGGTAAGGTCTTTTAGGGCGCTATCTGTAAATCCAATCCATTTGGCATTGGCAATGGGAGTGAAATCTACCAGTCCGAAGAAGACTGCTAAAGTATATCCAACCATTACAGAGATAAGGATAGGAACTAATCTAAAGAAAGATTTTTCTAAAACAGAGATGACTACCATGGTAGTAACCACAACTACAGCAATGATCAAGCCTTTTGATTCAAATGAACCATTATTGTATCCAATCATACCTAGGGCAACCGGACTCATTCTGAGACCGATAACCATGATGATGGGACCGACAACTATTGGCGGGAAAAATGATTTTACTTTCTCGACACCAAAGACCATGATAACTATAGACATCAAGATATAGATAAATCCTGCCGATATAACACCTGCTTTTACAGCTCCGATACCATCTTGCTTTAAAACTAAGGATATAGCTCCAATAAATGCGAAACTAGAACCTAAAAATACAGGGACAATTCTCTTGGTACAAAGATGGAATAGCAGAGTTCCTCCCCCTGCGGCTAATAGTGCGATAGATGGGTTAAGCCCGGTTAAGAATGGCACCAGTACAGTAGCCCCGAACATAGCTAACACATGTTGTAATCCTAATAAATATTTTGTCTTTCCGTTAATTTTATGCATTTTTCTCTCAATCCTCCTAATTTTTTTTCAAAAAAAAAGATAGTAAAATCTATCTTTTAATCAATTTATTTATAAATTTTTCCTTATTGACAATAAATCTGTCATGGAAACAACTTCCTACAATAGTTTCTTCGTGGATAACAACAATTTCGAAGGAAAGTTTTTTTCCGTCGATCTCAGTCAGTGTAGCAATACAACTTAATTTATCTCCTACTAAGTTAGCTTTTAGATGTTTAGCATTTACAGATATACCTACTGTGGTATTTTCTTTATCCAGGTATTTTTCAACACTAAGAAATGCAGTTTTTTCCATAAAAGCAATTAAATTTGGAGTAGAAAAAACATCTAATCCGCCAGATTCCATTTTTATGGCAGTTTCCGATGAATTTATAATTTTTTCTAATGTATAAGATAGATCTTTTTTTAACATTGTATTACCTCCCCTACTTTAAACTTTCGAAATTATACTCTATTTATTTACGGATGTCAATGATTAAAAAAAAGAAACTTTTCATTGAAAAGTTTCTTTAGAATTTTCTTAAGCTGCAGAAAAGATGTTTTCCTGGAATTTCTTAGATTTAACAATGGTAAAATTAACAGTTCTTCCGATTAAGAATGAGCAGACTACAGCGTAGATAGCTGTATCAAATCCTAAGAAATAAGCACAGATTAATATTACGATAGAATCTGCTACTATCATTACGTTTCCTACAGGAAATTTAAAAAGTTTATTAAAAATCTGAGCTACGATAACAGTTCCGCCAGTATTGCTGCCAAAAGCTACAGCCAGTCCAATTCCCATGCCGATGCAGATGGCACCTGCAACAACGGCGATAAATTTAAATATTAAACTATCTGCACCAGGATGATCAAACCTTAAAAAACTATGGGTAAACCATTCATAGAATGGGAATAATATAAGGGCATACGTAGTGGTAAGAGCATATTTTTTTCCTATAATAAGGGCCCCTAAAATAAACACAGGGATGTTAAGTAATAACATAGCCTGGCCTATAGAAAAATTTGAAAAAAGTGTATTTATTAAGATTGCCAGCCCTGTAAATCCTCCGGCAGTAAATTTTGCAGGTCCTAAAAAATTAGTGATACCCATTGCTGCTATAAAAAATCCTAGATTAATAAATAAAAATTCTGTTAGATGTTTTTTTCTTTTCGACATTACCTTATCCTCCTTTTGTATATTCATTTTGGTCTTAACAATGCATTATATACTATTTTACAGGTATTGTAAATGATATAATTAAAATGTTTTAATGTGTACAAAGTGTCCATTGAGGATTGAAAAATATGGTGTTTTTAAAATAAATAAAACCTGTTGAATAAGGTTAAAATTAGGGATATACTAGAAGTAAGAAAATAAAAGTTAAATGTATCACAGATGAAAAATAAAATCTAAGTTAATCTGAGAAATCTGAGACAGAAAAATTATTAGAGAAAATAGGTGTTAATTCGTGGCAAAAGAAAGGTTTTTTTCAGAAGTGAGATAGGGAGGATAAAATATATGAAAAAGAGAATTTTAATATTAACCGGGATTTTGGCATTGGGGATCGCATCCCACCTTTATATAGGTCAAAATTATACAGGAAAAGAAGGAAAAATAAGTTCACAGAGGATAGGTGAAAAAAAAGTGAAAAGTGCGGTGGCGGATATAAAAATAAAAAATAGATATAAATGGAATTTAGATGATATATACAGGGACTGGTCCTTATGGGAGAAAGATTTTTCTAAAATGGAAAAAATGATGGATGAAATCAATAAATACAAGGGGAAAATATCTGAGGCTCCTAAAACTTTTATAGAATTTTTAAAGTTACAGGAGGAGGTGGATATTTTATCCTATAAGGTTTATCTATATCCGAATATGAAAAAAGATTTGGATGGAGCAGACCAAAAAGCTGGAGAAAACCTCCAGCGTATTATAACGTTATTCAGTCAGTACACTACTTCTACAGCTTGGGTAACTCCGGAAATATTGACTATCCCAAGGGAAACTGTGGTTAGCTGGATAAAGAAAAATCGAGATTTGAAACCGTATGAATTTAATCTGATGGAAATTTACAGGTTGCAGGAACATACATTAGATGCAAAATCAGAAAAATTAATCTCCTATTACGGCCAGTATCAGGGGGCTCCTAAGAGTATATATTCTGAGTTATCTACAACCGATATTAAATTTGGTGAGGTGGAATTTAAAGACGGAACTAAACTGCCTATGACCTATGGAAACTACAGCAAGATTATGGCAACTAATATGGATCAGGGGGAGAGGAAAAAAGCTTTTGATACCCACTATAAAACTTTTGAAGATTATAAAAACACCTATGGCGCAATCTATAGAAGTTCACTACAACGGGATTTTGCAGTATCTCAAACAAGGAATTATAAATCTACTTTAGAAGCTGCTCTGGAGCAGAATGATATACCTACTTCGGTGTATGAAAATTTAATCGAGGTAGCTAAAACAAACAGTGAACCATTGAAAAGGTATGCCGGACTCAGAAAGAAAATATTGGGATTAGAAAGTTACCATAGTTATGACGGTTCGATTCCGTTGGTAGATTTTCAAAAAGAGTATGAATATGATGATGCAAAACAATATGTATACGATTCTATAGCTCCCTTGGGGAAAGATTACAGCAGTAAGATGAAGACGGCCATAAGTGATGGCTGGATCGATGTATACGAAAGTAAGGGTAAGAGGAGCGGGGCGTACTCTGTAGGAGTGTATGGGGTCCATCCATATATGCTCATGAATTATAATAAGACTTTGGACAATGTATTTACACTGGCTCATGAATTGGGGCATACCATGCATACCCTCCTTTCCAGTGAAAATCAGCCATTTGCAACTCATGACTATACCATCTTTGTAGCGGAAGTGGCTTCTACATTTAATGAGAGGCTGTTACTGGATCATATGCTGAAAAATACTGTGGATCCCAAGGAAAAGATCGCACTATTACAACAAGCCATCAGGGGGATAACCGGAACATTTTATTTTCAATCTCTTTTGGCCGATTATGAGCTTCAGGCACATAGACTGGTGGAAGAAGGGAAACCTGTAACCCCGGATGTGCTGAGTAAAATTATGGCAGACCTATTCAGA
Organism: Psychrilyobacter piezotolerans; assembly: GCF_003391055.1. Taxonomy (NCBI): domain Bacteria; kingdom Fusobacteriati; phylum Fusobacteriota; class Fusobacteriia; order Fusobacteriales; family Fusobacteriaceae; genus Psychrilyobacter; species Psychrilyobacter piezotolerans. The sequence goes on along the minus strand of NZ_QUAJ01000002.1, from coordinate 126,749 downwards.
GAATATTATGGGGATTCAACAGAAACAGATAAGATAATGGAAGTTTTATGGGCTAGGATACCGCATTTCTTTAACTCACCCTATTATGTATATCAGTATGCTACCTGTTTTGCCTCATCATCGGTATTTTATGACAGGATAACTAATGAAAACTATAGTGCAGATGAGAGGAAGGAAGCTTTGGAAAAATATCTTACTCTCCTAAAATCAGGGGGGAATGACAACCCTATGAATCAGCTGAAAAAAGCAGGGGTAGACCTGTCTAAAAGGGAGACTGTAGAAGCAGTTAGTAAGGATTTAGACAGACTCCTGGATCAATTGGAGGAGGAGATAGGTAAGTTGAAAAATAATACAAATAATTAGGTTAGAGTGATTTTATTTAAAATTAAAGTTCAAATTTTTTTAGATTTATTTAACTTCAAATGGGAGAGAGAAGTTCATCTACTGGTTGCTAACGTAGTATAAGGTATGATATACTGCTATGGTTAAAAAAATGTACTAGGGAGATGACATATTTATGAAAAAAATCACATTTATACTTACTTTATTATCAGCATTATTATTGACAAGCTGCAGTTCTTTAAACCCGGCAGAAAAGCAACAAGTGCTAAAGCTTAAGAGTCTGGGGATACAAGAGGATTCTTTAGGGACAAAAAGTCCAGCAGCAGCAGGTGCTCTTAATTTGTTACCTGGTGGAGGAAACTTTTATTTAGGTCAAACGGGACCGGCAATTGGAAATTTATTATTCTGGCCTGTATCTGCAGTATGGGGAGTTCCACAAGCTATTATGGATGCTAAGACTATAAACACGAAAGAGACTGTAGCTTATTATAACTACAACCCAGAAGGGAAAAAGGAGATAGCTAGAAGAGAAGGGATGACAGAGACAAACTCTCCTGCAAATTCTGATTCTGAACTTGAAAAATTAAAAAAAGATTTAGAATTAATGAAGTTAAAAAATGAGATCAGAGATGAAATCAAGAACGAAGTTAGATACGAAACTATGAAAAATAGATAAAAAAAATTAAATTAATATAATAAAAAAAAGACGAGAAATTAATCTCGTCTTTTATTGTTATTATATTATTACATATAGATTCCGATTCCAGGTCCGATAGGTAATCCTAGCATCATCCATACAATCAATAAGATTGACCAACCGATTAAGAATGCCATTGAGAATGGTAACATGATAGAGATTAATGTTCCCATAGATCCTTTCTTATCGTATTTTTGCATGAATACAATGATCATTGCAAAGTAACTCATCAATGGAGAGATGATATTTGTAGTTGAATCTCCAATTCTGTATGCTAGTTGTGTAAATTCAGGAGTATATCCTACTCTCATTAACATTGGTATAAATACGGGTGCTAAGATAGCCCATTTAGCTGAGGCTGATCCCATGAATAAGTTTAAAATTCCTACTACTAAGATAAATCCAATGATTAAAGGGATGCCTGTCATTCCTGTAGCCTCTAATAAACCTGCTCCTTTAACTGCTAAGATAGTACCTAAGTTTGAGTAGTTAAAGAATGCGATAAATTGTGCAGCAAAGAATACTAATACTAAGTACCCGGACATAGTTGCCATAGATTTACTGATCATTCCCATAACATCTTTATCAGATTTTATAACTCCTACAGAGATACCGTAAGCTAACCCTGGTACAGCGAAGAACAATACGATGATAGGAACTAATCCGTGTCCTAAGAAGTTTTTACCTAATGTGAAGTATAGAGGTACTAAGCAGATGATTAAGGCTACAGTTGCTAATCCGGCAGCTCTTAAACCTTTTTTTTCTGCAGGTGTAACTTCATCAAATTCTAATGTATCGTCACCTTCATACTTTCCTAATCTAGGTTCAACGATTTTTTCTGTAACAAACCATCCAATGACAGCTATTACAAATGTAGAAACAAACATGAAGAAGTAGTTTGCAGTAGGTGCAACTTCATATGTAGCGTCTAAAAGCCTGGAAGCTTCTGTAGAGATACCGCCTAATAATGGATCGATTGTTCCGATCAATAGATTAGCTGAGAATCCTCCCGATACACCGGCAAATGCTGCTGCTAATCCTGCCAATGGATGTCTGCCAAATGATAAAAATATCAATGCTGCTAATGGTGGTAATACTACGTAACCAGCATCGGATGCAACGTTTGACATGATTCCTAAGAATACTACCATTACAGTAACTAATTTCTTTGGTGTAGAAAGAGCTGTTTTCTTTAATAAGATTGCCATTAATCCGGACCTTTCACACACACCGATACCGATGATAGCTACTAACACTGTCCCAAGGGGTGCAAACCCTGTAAAATTTTTAACCATACGTGTGAAGATATAATTGATCCCCTCTGCATTCATTAAAGATTTAGTTTGAATAACCATATTTTCCATTTGCATTGTCTTTCTGTTTATTCCTTCAAATTCAACTGACCAGCCCAATGCTGATCCTATTCCAGATATAACCACCATTACAAGTGCTAAGATACCAAATAATGTTGCTGGATGGGGTAATGCATTCCCACCTTTTTCAATGACGTTTAGAAATTTGTCTACGAAACTAATTTTTTTTTCGATTTTAACCGTTGATGTGTTCATAACTCCTCCTTGAATTTTCAATTAATAATTCTAGTTTTTCATTAGAATTGTATTAGGAGTATAACTTAGATAAAAGAGAATGTCAACTACTTCATTTTGGAAATAGGATGATACTATCAATAAAAGAACACAAAATAAAAAAAAAGATTTTTGTTCTGAAAAATAGTACTATAAAGAGCGGTGTTTATTTTTTACGAGTATTTTCAATAACTAAAATGTTTCTAAGGTAAAGTTTGAAATTAAATGAAATCAAAAAAACTTTGATTTGAATAAAAAAAATAAGCGAAAATAGAAGGTTAAAATCTTAGAAAAAAATAGACTTTATTGCTAAAATTATAAGTTTGATCTATAATTTATCTATAAAAGAAGGAATTAGGTTTAAAATGAAATAAATATACTTAAGGTGTTTTTTTATGATAAACTAAAATAAGTGAAATAATAAATATAATGATGGGGTGTAAAATGAAAATGATCTTAAAATATATAGGGAAAATTATTTTGTTTTTTTCTAAACAAGTGTTACAGGCAACCTTAGTGGTGATGATATTTTTAATTATTATAGCAGGAGTAATAACTGCGACTTTAACTGAATATAAAAAAGAAATTGTAATTGAAAAAAATACATATTTAGAACTTGATTTTTCTAAGGGAATAAGTGAAAAAGATGAAGGAGGGTTCTTTGAGTTAGAAAAAGCTATAAAATTATACCAGGTATTAGAGGGGATAAAACAGGCCTCCAAGGAGCCCAATATAGAAGGGATTTATATGGATATTGACCATGTAGATATTTCGGTCAACCATATTGAGGAAGTTGGGGAAGCACTGGATGAATTTAAAAAAAGTGGGAAAAAAGTATATGCTTTCACTAGAAATATAGATAATCAAAACTACAGGCTGGGAATATATGCTACAAAGATAGTGATGCCGCCCATACAATCGGCTATGATAGATCTAAGCGGGTATTACAGGGAATTCAACTATTTTAAAAACTTAGCTGACTATGTAGGTATAAAATTCAATGTGATTCACATAGGGGAATATAAGGCTTACGGGGAGCAGTATTCAAAGGGGAAGATGTCAAAAGAGTTTGAAAAAGATGTCAAAAGGGTATATGACAGAGTGTACAATGATAGGATAGAGGAGATTTCAAAAAGGAGAGATATAGAAAAACTTACAATGAATAAGGCTATATTAGGTGGAGAATTAGTCATGACAAATCCAATATACGGGAAAAAAATAGGCCTTATAGATGGACTCAGCTACCAGAGTGAATTTGATGAAAAATATGAAGTGGGAAATAAAATATCCTTGGAAGATTATCTGACTACCATTAAAAGGATAGAAAAAAAAGAAAAACTTGCTTTAATATATGCTTCCGGGGATATAGTATATAAAGGGCCTCGTGGAAGTGAAAACAGCATAAATGTGGAAAATATGAAAAGTGAGTTGAAAAAAGCAGAGGAAGATAAAGATGTCAAGGGAATCGTCTTGAGGGTAAACTCTCCAGGTGGTTCAGCACTTGCATCTGAAATAATACATCACGAGATATCTAAATTGAGTAAACCGGTCTATGTGTCCATGGGAGGAGTTGCGGCATCGGGAGGCTACTATATATCTGCAGGAGCAAAAAAAATCTTTGCTACAAAATCAACCATAACAGGTTCCATAGGAGTGGTGTCTATAATTCCTGAGATAAGCGGGTTGGTGAAAAAATCAATGATTAATGTAGAAAGGGTAGAAAAAGGTAGGTATTCTGGGATGAATTCATTGACTGCAGAGATGACTCCGGGAGAAATTGAAAAGATAAGAAGATCCAGTCTGGGAGTGTATGATGAATTCAAAAATAGGGTAAGCCTGGGAAGAAATATTCCCTTGGATAAGCTGGAGAGCGTTGCAGGTGGCAGAATTTGGCTGGGAGAAGAGGGGGTAGAGAATGGATTGGTAGATGAAATTGGCGGACTTGAAACAACTATAAAAACTTTGGGAAGAGATTTAAAATTAAAAGATTATCAAGTTGTTGAGATAATGGAGAAAAAAGGGATGTATGAAACTGTACTGGGATACAGGGATATATATAGTAAGGTGAGAAGTTTTGTGAGGACACCTATGATAGAAGCTGCACGATTTAGGATAAAGACACCACTTTTATTTATGCCCTACGAATTTAATTAAATTATTGACACCATCCCAGGTGGATATGCTATACTTTTAAGGAGTAAGAAGCCCTTATGAAGGGTGCAATATTGTCATAAGAAGCAAGAAATGCATTTAAAATAAAGAGAATGAATAAAGGGAGGAACAACAATTGGTTAGAAAAATTAAATCTAAAGGAAATAAAGCGGCAGGAAATCAAGGGGATATCTTAAAGCAGGCACAAGTAATGCAACAAAAAATGTTAGAAATTCAAGAGGAATTAAAAGGTAAAGAGTTAGAAACTTCAGTAGGTGGAGGAGCAGTAAACGTTAAGATCAATGGACAAAAAGAGATCCTTTCGATTAATATTTCAGATGAAATATTAAAGGAAGCTGTAGAAGATAACGACAAAGAGATGTTAGAGGATCTTATCGTATCAGCAGTAGCCGAGGCAATGAGACAGGCTGAAGAATTAGCAGAAAAAGAGATGTCTTCAGTAACTGGTGGAATGAATATTCCAGGATTATTCTAAGGATAATTTTAAATTATATCTAAAAGAGCTTTCGAGCTCTTTTTTTGTGTAATATTATGTTGATTTTTTTTAGTTACTGTGATTATTTGCTGGGAATATAAAAAAGTTGTGCTATAATATAGTGGCATTATTAAATTTTATAACCAGTAAGGGAATGGGGAGTGAATCGATGGAAGAACAGAAAAAGTATAAGATATTTGGATTACTGATCTACTATATCTTAAGAATTTTATCTAAGACATATAAAGTCCAAAAGATAAGCGCAGAAGGAGCTATGAATAAAAATGCAGTATATGTTTTCTGGCATAATAAAACAGTTTCTGTCACTGTGATTATGGATAAGATAAAGAAAAAAGCTGCTCTTGCCAGTGCTTCTAAAGACGGGGAATTAATTAGTATACCCTTAGAAAAATTTGGATATAAAGTGATCAGAGGTTCCAGCGGAAGGGATGGAGTTAAAGGTCTTTTGAAGATGGTTAAATTAATGAAAGATGGATACAGTGTGGGCACACCGGTAGACGGGCCAAAGGGACCGGTATATAAGGTTAAGCCTGGGATGCTGTTTTTAGCTCAAAAATCCGGGAAAAAATTAGTTCCGATTGGTACTGCATCTAAAAATAAATGGGTATTTGAAAAAACTTGGGATAAGATAGAACTGCCGAAACCATTTTCCAAGATAGTGTACATATTGGGAGATCCTATAAATATAGAGCCAGGTGAAGATTTAGAAGCAGCGGCATTAAGAGTGGAGAAAATCTTATTGGAATTGGATAGACAGGCAGAAAGTAAATTAAAGAATACAAAAATATAAATATTAAAAAGGAGATATATTATGAGTAAGAATTTTTATGTGACAACACCTATATATTATGTAAACGGAGATCCCCATGTGGGAAGTGCTTATACAACTATAGCAGCGGATGTATTGGCTAGATATAAAAAAACAATGGGATATGATGTGTTTTTTCTGACTGGTTCAGATGAACACGGTCAAAAAGTAGAGGAAAAAGCTATTGAGATGGGGTATACTCCTCAAGAGTGGACAGACAAGATGTCGGTTAGATTTAAAGAGATGTGGGAAAGATTAAATATAGATAACAACGACTTTATCAGAACAACTGAGGACAGACATAAAAAAGCGGTACAAAAGATCATTCAAAAAGTATATGACAACGGAGATATATACAAGGGATCCTATGAGGGGAAATATTGTGTTTCATGTGAAACTTTTGTTCCTGAAAATCAAATTGTAGGAGAAAACGGATGTCCGGATTGTGGTAAAGAACTAGGAGTAGTAAAAGAGGAGTCGTACTTCTTTAAAATGAGTAAATACCAGGATATGTTATTAAAACATATAGATGAAAATCCTGAATTTATCCTGCCTAAGAGCAGAAGAAATGAAGTTATATCTTTTATAAAGCAGGGATTGATGGATCTGTCTATCTCAAGAAATACTTTCGACTGGGGAATCCCGTTAAAGATAGATGAAGATCATATTACCTATGTATGGTTTGATGCACTGACAAACTACCTGACTGCTGTAGGATATGAAAATAATGAAGAGATGTTCTCTAAATTCTGGAAAGACGGAGAAATTGTACACCTTTTAGGAAAGGATATATTAAGATTCCATGCTATAATCTGGCCTTGTATGCTGCTTGCTGCCGGGGAAAAATTGCCGGAGAAGATAGTGGCTCACGGATGGTGGACTGTAGCAGGAGAAAAGATGTCAAAATCTAAGGGAAATGTAGTGGATCCCATAGCAGAAATAGAAAAATATGGTGTGGATGCATTTAGATATTTCTTACTTAGTGAAGTTCATTTTGGAAGTGACGGAGATTATAATACTACAGCTATGATAAACAGGGTAAATGCTAATCTATCCAATGATTTAGGGAACCTATTAAATAGAACTTTAGGGATGTATAGTAAATACTTTGGTTCAGTAATTGAAGCCGGAGAAGGCCGTGAAGTCTATGATGATGAAATTAAAGAATTATGGGAAGAAACACTGGTAGAGGTAGATAAATACATGAGTAATGTGGAATTTTCTAAGGCCTTGGAAGCTATTTTTAAATTTGTATCAAGAATGAATAAATATATCGATGAAACTATGCCTTGGGCTTTGGCTAAAACCGATGAAGGGAAACCTAGATTAGCAGTGGTACTCAAAAATTTAGTGGAAGCACTGAATAAAATAGCAGTATTGGTATATCCGTATATTCCAGAATCAGCTTCCAAGATGTGGGAACAATTGGGAATCCATGGAGATATAAAATCAGCTAAGATAGAAGATATAAAAGCATGGGATATATTAAAAAATGGGCATAAATTAGGAGAAGCTACTCCTATCTTCCCAAGATTGGAAAAACCTGTAGAGGAAGTAAAAGTGGAAATAGACGAGAACTTAGTTATTGAAAACCCTATTGATATTACGGATTTCGAGAAGGTAGAAATGGCTGTAGTAGAGATATTGGAAGCAGAGTTAGTAGAAGGTTCTAAAAGATTGATTAAATTTAAAGTAGAGACAGGATCTGGGATCAGACAAATAGTATCCGGAATAGCTAAAACTTATAAAAAACCAGAAGAGTTAGTAGGGAAGAAAGTTATGGCGGTGTTAAATTTAAATTCAGTAGAATTACAGGGTGAAATATCACAAGGGATGTTACTGACTACAGTGGAAAAAAAGAGAACCAAATTAATCTTTATAGATGATGCTGTAAAAGTAGCCAGTAAGATAAAATAGTTTTAACTAATAACTTAGTTACGAATGACACGAAAAAATAGAGCGTGGATGCGAGAGTATACACAGATAAAAAATAAAAGATATAGAATTTTGATTAAATTAATTTGTGTTCTATGGATTTCATAAAAAACATTGGTCACGGAGATACACTGAGGTAAAAGAAAGTCACACAGAGAAAAAAATCTGTGTATCTCTGTATTAAAGAAAAATCGAATCTTTTGAATTAGTGATAAGTCGTGAGAAAAAAAGGTTCAAAAAATCAGATTTTAGTCTGCGTCAAGGCTTTTAGATTTATGTAATCTGTATCAAAATTTTATAGAGGTTTTTGAAATATAAAATTGTAGGGGTGTGAATATGAAAAAAATTACAAAAGCAGTTATACCGGCAGCAGGATTAGGAACCAGAGTACTGCCTGCAACAAAAGCCCAGCCTAAAGAGATGCTCACAATCGTAGACAGACCATCGTTACAGTATATAGTGGAAGAATTGGTAGAATCTGGAATAACAGATATTGTAATAGTAACAGGAAGAAATAAAAATTCCATAGAGGATCATTTTGATTATTCATATGAGGTAGAAAAAACTCTAGAGGAAAAAGGGAAATTAGAACTGCTAGATAAGATAAAGTATATATCTGATATGGCTAATATATTCTATGTAAGGCAAAATAAACCTCTGGGGTTAGGCCATGCAATCTTGAAAGCTAAACCATTTATAGGAGATGAACCATTTGTTATCGCTCTAGGTGATGATATCATGTATAATGAAGAGAAACCGGTAACTAAACAGCTGATTGAAAACTATGAACAATACGGTAATAGTGTCATAGGGGTTCAAGAGGTAGCAGATGAAGATGTATCTAAATATGGTATTGTGAAACCTATTAAAAATCTAGATGAAGATACTGTCCTCATGGAGGATTTTATAGAAAAACCAAACTTAGAGGATGCCCCTTCTAAGATGGCTTGTTTAGGCAGATATCTGCTGACCAGTGACATATTTAAGCACTTGGAGAAGCAGGGTGCAGGTGTAGGTGGTGAGATACAGCTTACAGATTCGATCCTGGCTATGATAAAGGATGGAAAAAATATAGGAGCGTATAGATTTAAGGGTAAAAGATATGATATCGGAAGTAAATTAGGTTTACTTAAGGCTAATATAGAGTTTGGTCTGCGTAACGAAGAGACTAAAGATGGGCTGAAAGAATATTTAAAAACGATAAAGTTATAATAAAAACAAGGGGTGTAGAGAGGGGGAATCCCTCCTATACTCTCTTTTTATTTTAAAAAAAGTGTTTGATATGGTATAATTATGAGTAAAAATACGAAGGTAGGTGGAGAATAATTGAATATTAACCAAATAGTAGCTGAAGAGCTGAAAATCAAAGTAGAACAGGTAGAAAATACCATTGGATTATTGGATGAGGGAGCTACTGTTCCTTTTATTTCAAGGTATAGAAAGGAAGTTACGGAAAACTTAGATGAAGTAGTTATAAGAGAGATCTTAGAAAAAACTACTTATATGAGAAACCTGGAGAAGAGAAAAGATGAGGTTATAAAGTTAATAAGTGAACAGGGGAAATTGACAGAAAAATTAAAAACAGCTATTTTAGGAGCTAAAAAACTGCAAAAAGTGGAAGATCTATATCTGCCATATAAAAAGAAAAAGAAGACAAAGGCTGATATAGCTATAGAAAATGGTTTAGAGCCCTTAGCCCTGTATACAAGGAAACTAGGAATTAAATTAAGGGATATAGAGGAAGAAGCAAAAAAATATATCAATGAAAATGTATTAGAGATTAAGGATGCTATAGAAGGAGCTAAATTGATTTTGGCTCAAAATATAAGTGAAAAAGCTAAATACAGGGAAAATATAAGGGAAAGAATGTTAAAATTTGGTGAAGTTAATACAACTTTAATCAAAAAAAATAAGGAATTGGATGAGAAAAAAACATATGAAGACTACTATGAACATGTAGAAAATGTATCTAGAATGCCGTCTCATAGAATATTAGCAGTAAACCGTGGAGAGAAAGAAAAGATCATCTCAGTATCCATAAAATTAAATGATAAAACCAGAGAGATGGTGGAATTTCATCTATTGAGTGAATTCATAAATAGAGATCTGAAAGAATTTTATTTAGACGTAGTAAAAGATGCCTTAAGCAGGCTTATTTTGCCATCTGTAGAAAGAGAAGTCAGAAACATTATGACTGAAAAAGGTGAATTGGATGCTATTAAGATATTCAAAGAAAATCTTAAAAACCTCCTGTTACAACCACCTTTACATGAGAAAAACATCTTAGGTCTGGATCCGGCCTATAGAACAGGGTGTAAAACTGTTGTAATAAATTCAGATGGATTTTACCAGATGGATGACGTATTATACCTGGTAAAGGGGATGCATAATCCAGGGAAATTAGAGGAAGCCAAGAAGAAAATATTGGGATATATACAAAAATATAAGATAGATATCATAGCTATCGGTAACGGGACGGCATCCCGGGAAACAGAAGCCTTTGTAGCTGAACTATTAAAAGAGGTCAAAGAAGATGTGAAATATCTTATTGTAAATGAAGCAGGAGCTTCGGTATATTCTGCATCAAAAATTGCAGCAGAGGAATTTCCTGATTTTGATGTAACGGTGAGGGGAGCTATATCCATAGCCAGAAGAATCCAGGATCCCCTGGCAGAATTAGTGAAGATAGATCCAAAATCTATTGGTGTAGGGATGTATCAGCATGATGTAAACCAGAAGAAATTAGAAGGTTCTTTGGGAGATGTCATAGAGGGAGTAGTAAACTCAGTTGGAATAAATGTAAATACAGCATCTTGGGCATTGCTGGCTTATATATCCGGTGTAAAGAAAAATGTAGCGAAAAATATAGAGGAATATAGAAAGGTGAATGGAAAGTTCACTAGCAGAAAAGAGTTATTAAAGGTTAAGGGATTAGGAGCAAAAGCCTATGAACAGATGGCTGGCTTCTTGATCGTACCTGAAAGTAAAAATCCCCTGGATAATACTATCATCCATCCAGAGTCTTATAAAATAGCCGAAAAGATGTTGAAAAATAATGATACTAGTTTAGCTCAGTATAAGGAAGATTTAGAAGGCGTGAGGTCTAACTTAAAGAGTATGGATTTAGAAGAATTTATAATAAAGGAAGAGGTAGGGAAAGAAACTGCTAAAGATATCTATGAAGCATTGATAAGGGATAGAAGAGACCCTAGAGATGATATACCGAAACCACTTCTAAAATCAGATGTATTGAAAATATCCGATCTAAAAGAGGGGATGGAACTGGAAGGAACTGTAAGAAATGTAGTTAACTTTGGAGCCTTTATCGATATCGGGTTAAAAAATGATGCACTCCTGCATATATCCAAATTTGATAAAAGGGTAGCAGATATGACAAGTGTTCTGGCAGTTGGAGAGATAATCAAGGTAAAGGTAGACAGTATAGACCATAATAGGAATAGGGTAGCGTTAACTAAGAAAGGACTATAAGATGAAACTTAAAAGAGATTCACTGCTTTTTAAAACAATATTATATAACGACCTGTCTATGCTGCTTACCGGCTTAACAATAATAGGATTAGTTGTTATTTTTGTATTCAAAGAATTGGAAAAAAACTTCTCCATCAAAGCTGTAGAAAAATTCCAGGTGATAGAGGATATGCTGGATATAAGAAATACTGAATTTATAAATGAACTTATTAAACTTACTAATTCCAAAGGATTTATAGAAAAAGACCTTTTTACAGCTTCCATTCGGACACCGGAAGAAAATAAAGAAATTTATGAAAATATGAAAAAAGAATTGATCTCTAAAAATTTCAGTCTCTACCATGAATCCAGGCTGACTGTCATAGGAAAAGATGGGTCAATATTGGATGAAAGCGGAATCCATACCGAGGTAAATAATGAGTTTATTAAAAACCTGAGAATTTTGAGAAATAAATTATCTATGACTATAGACTCTGTTATGTATGATGAACTAGAGGATAAATTTTATTATGAAATTGTAGTTCCTGTACAGGAAAGTAAACAGATATATGCTGTCTTGGTGGAAATTCCCTTGGAAAAAAATTATTTTAGAGGGAACAAATATCTTATGGTGGCAGATCACGATGATGTAGAAGATATAGGGTTATATCAGACAAGGGAGCCCTTGCTTTTAAATGCTTTGGAGTTAAACAGATTAAAAAAGGAAAAAGCTAAGTTAATGAAATTAAATGGGAAAGAATATGATGTTAAAAGTTTGACTATTCAAGGGATAGATTATAACATTGTTTCCAGACCGGTATTAAATTCTTTTGGTGAGAAAGTTGGCTATCTGGTACTGAGTTTATCGGAACCAGCATTGACTAAATTTAAAATAGATACCATGTCTTTAATAATATTAGCTACAATAATCTTGATCCTGCTCAATTCATTTATAATAAGTGGAACATTTAAACAGCTTCTTATGCCTTTAGAAGAATTGTCCTTAGCTGTAGATGATATAGCATCGGGAAATTTAGATAGAAATGTAAGGCTCAATGGAACCAGTGAGATAAAACTCTTAAGTCTTGCTACGAAAAAAATGGTAGAAAAATTGAAAAATAACAATTTTATACTAGAGGACCAGAATGAAAAATTAAAGGAGTATATCCATAGGGTGGAGGGAGTAGAAAAACTCCTTCTAGGTGTAAGGAAGGAACCTAGTGACAGGGGGATCATAGACATCATCTTAAAGGGATTTACTTCTGGAGTAGGCTTAAATTACGACAGGGCGATATTTTTCGAATACAGTAATGAAAAAGGCTGTCTGGTAGGTAAAAAAATCAGAAAGAATAGAAATATACTGAAGGAAGATAAGCTGTCTAGTTTTGATCTGAGATACGAAACTATGAAGGAAATAGTTCCATTGATTAAGATAAAAAATGATGATAATTTATTTCATAAAGCCATATCGGAAAAAAAGATTATCTTTGAAAATAGAAGAGGATATAAAATTTATTTAGGCAGCGACCTCCTTATGGGATTTGGTCTGAGTAATTTTATGATCTTACCGATCTTTAATGGGGATAAAAATGTCGGTTGTATTTTAGTGGATAACTATATCTCTGGCAGGAGGATAGAACTTGAAGATGTGGAATTATTCAATGTAATCCTATTAAATGTCGGAATACACTATGAAAACCAGCAGATTGAACTGGAAAAAATAACCAATGAAAGGGATATAGCCATAGGGCGTATGTTTAAAAAGATTATCTATAGGAGAAACAAGGTAATTGAAAAGTATACCCTTATGATGATGAAACTTTATAAAAATGACCAAATAAATGGTGAGGCTTTCAAAGAATTTAGAGATGAAATATGCAATATCAATAGGGAAGACTCGATATTATTTGATTATTCCGATAAAAAGGAGTATAATTTTGAGAAATTAAAAATCAATAAATTTCTCACCGAGGTAGTAGAAAGTTACGTTAGGTGTAATCCAAATAGAGATATTTCTTTATTTTTAGGTGAAGAAGCTAGTTTCTTAGGAGATTCTATAGAACTTACAAAAGCATTTCGCGAGATTATAAATAATGCACTAAATGCAATAAGCGGGGTCATAAATGGTAGGATCAATATAATATCTAAGATAAACCATGAGAATATAACAATAAAAATTCTTGATAACGGATCAGGAATATCTGCAAATGCTTTAGGAGAAAATTTATTTGAACCCTTTGCTAGTGGAAATGAGGAATCGTCCGGACTGGGGCTTGCTATTGCTAATAAGATAATTAGCAGCCACAGAGGGATTATTAAAATAAAATCAAAACTCGGTGAAGGAGCAGAGATAAAAATAATTTTAAATAGATATAAGGAGGATATGAATGTCTGAAGAAAAAAAAGATTATGGAAAAACCCTAAATCTCCCAAAAACAAGTTTTCAAATGAGGGCTAATTTAGCTGGTAAGGAACCTCAAATGTTAAACGTTTGGAGAAAACAAAATATATATGAGAAGAGTTTAAAAGAGGGTGCTAAGCAATTTATATTGCATGATGGGCCTCCCTATGCCAATGGAGATATCCATATAGGACATGCACTAAATAAAATATTAAAAGATATTATATTAAAATATAAAAGGTTACAAGGTTTTGATGCACCGTATGTTCCAGGTTGGGATACACATGGATTACCAATCGAATTTAAGGTTGCAGAGGAATTAGGAGACAAGATAAAGGATATGCACCCTCTAAAAATTAGAGAAAAATGTACTAAATATGCTAAAAAATGGGTAGAAAAGCAAAAAGAAGGGTTCAAAAGACTTGGAATATTAGGTGAATGGGATAACCCTTATTTAACTTTAAATCCAGAATACGAAGCAGAGCAGCTGGAAGTATTCAAAGAATTGTATGAAAACGGGTATATCTTTAAAGGATTAAAGCCAATACATTGGTCACCTGTAAGTAAAACAGCTCTTGCAGAAGCAGAGATAGAGTACCATAATCATAAGTCTCCTACAATGTTCCTTAAGATGGAAGCTAATCCAGACGCATTGGAAGCAATGGATGTAGAGGAAGCTTCATTTGTAATCTGGACGACAACTCCTTGGACAATTCCTGCCAATATGGCAATCTGTCTGAATGAAAAATTTGATTACGGTATCTATAAGACATCTAAAGGAAACTTAATATTAGCTGAGGGTCTTGCAGAGAAAGCATTAGCTGATATGGGAATAGAAGGTGCCGAATTAATCAAGAAATTTAAAGGCGGGGAATTAGAAAAATTAACATATAAGCATCCATTCTTAGATAGAACAGGATTAATTATTTTAGGTGACCACGTAACTTTAGAAGCTGGTACAGGATGTGTACATACAGCACCTGGACATGGTCAGGATGACTATGTAGTAGCTACAAGATACGGTATAGAAGTAATCTGCCCGGTAGACCAGGATGGTCACTTGACAGATGAAGCAGGGGAAAGGTTCTCTGGGATGTTCTATCAAAAAGCAAATAAAGCTATCTTAGCATATATGGAAGAAACAGGTCACCTGTTACATACAGAAGTAATAGAACATTCTTATCCCCATGACTGGAGAAGTAAGACACCGGTAATCTTTAGAGCAACTGAACAGTGGTTTGTAAAGATAGAGGGATCAGATGTTAGAGAAAAAGCATTAAAAGCATTGGAAGATGTGGAGTTTTTACCTGCATGGGGAAGAAACAGATTAACTACCATGATGGAAAACAGACCTGACTGGTGTATCTCCAGACAAAGAACTTGGGGAGTACATATTCCTATTTTCTATAATAACAAGACTGGGGAAGAGATCTTCAACTCTGAAATAGCTGATAAAGTTATTGCGTTAGTTAAAAAAGAGGGATCGGCAGCATGGGTTAAATATTCGGCTGAAGAGTTAATTGGAGAGGAGTTATTGGAAAAATATAACTTAAAAGATATAGAACTTCGTAAAGAAACAAATATTATGGACGTATGGTTTGATTCAGGAGTATCTCATAGAAGTGTATTAAACACTAGAGACTACCTAAGAAGACCTGCAGACCTTTATTTAGAGGGATCGGATCAGCATAGAGGTTGGTTCCAGACTTCACTGTTAACTTCTATTGGTTCTACTGGAGATGCACCTTATAAAACTATCTTGACTCATGGATTTGTAAATGATAAAGATGGTAAAAAGATGTCTAAATCAGTAGGAAATACAGTAGATCCTATGGATATAATAAATACATATGGAGCAGATATCCTAAGATTGTGGTGTGCATCGGTAGACTACAGTGATGATGTAAGAATATCTGACAATGCAATTAAGCAAATTTCTGAATCTTATAGAAGAGTCAGAAATACAGCTAGATATATTTTAGGGAATACCAATGACTTTGATCCTGCAACGGACAAGGTAGCCTATGAAGATTTAACAGAGATAGATAAGTGGGCATTACATAGATTGGAGACGTTAAAAACTAATGTAACAGCTAACTACGATAAATATGAGTTCTATAACTTATTCAACGATATTCATTATTTTGCAGGAATTGAGATGTCAGCATTCTACCTTGATATAATTAAGGATAGGTTGTATGTGGAAAAAACTGATTCAGTTGCAAGAAGATCAGCTCAAACTGTTATGCATGAAGTATTAGCAGCTATGACTAAGATGATTTCGCCTGTGTTATCATTTACAGCAGAAGAAATTTGGGGTAAATTACCAGAGGCAGCTAAAGATACAGATTCAGTATTACTGACATCTTGGTATGAAGCTAACCCTGAATGGATCAATGAGGAATTAGGAACTAAGTGGGATGAAATTTCAAAACTTAGAAAAGAAGTAAATAAAGTATTAGAAAAAGCTAGACAAGGGGAAAATAAAATAATTGGTAATGCATTGGATGCAAAATTAGAGTTACATATAGCCGATGAAAAATTAAAAGCTTTTGTTGAATCTAATAAAGAACTTTTAGAAATGGTATTCTTAGTATCTCAATTTGATATTGTAAATGAAGAGGCAGAAGAATTTACAAAAGCTGAAGAGATAGAAGGATTGAGTTTAAGAGTCAGCCATGCAGCTGGAGAAAAATGTGAAAGATGCTGGAAATACTCTGAAAGCTTAGGAACAGATACAGAATATTCTGATATTTGTCCTAGATGTACAGATGTAATGACAAAATAAGAATTAAGTTATTAGGAGGAGAGAGGATAGATTGAGGTCTTTCCTCTCTCCTCTAAATTAAAACAGGGGGAGCAATATGAGATTAATTATTTTGATTATAGTCCTTTTAGGAATAGACCAATGGACTAAGGAATTGGTAGCTGGGTCTATGTCTGAAGGAGATACTATAGGTATTTTAAATGATTTTTTTCATATAACTTATGTAAAAAATCATGGAGTGGCCTTTGGAATGTTCCAGGGAGAGATAAAAACTATTAGTATAGTGGCTATAATAGCTATATTAGGAATCATATATTTTATGATAAAACAGTTAAAACCTCATGAAGTTATTTCAAAATATGCATATGCATTTATATTGGCAGGTGCTATTGGGAATATGATAGATAGAATATACAGAGGATTTGTAATTGATTTTGCAGATTTTCGAGGGATTTGGAAGTTTGTATTTAATATGGCAGATGTCTGGATTAATATAGGAGTATTTTTACTGGTATTAGAAGTAATTATACTGGAGAAAAGAAAGAAGCAAATAAAAAAGAGAAACTAAAAAAATCAGCATAATCTGTGTCTAAAAAAGTTTTTAGTTTTAAAGAATGAGAAACGGGAGGCAAGAATGAATTTTCAAGATATGATAATGGCGTTACAACAATTTTGGGCATCAAAGGGATGTGTAATAGGAAATCCATACGATATAGAAACAGGTGCAGGAACATTTAATCCTAATACTACACTGATGGCATTAGGACCTGAGCCGTGGAGTACAGCTTATGTAGAACCATCAAGAAGACCAAAAGATGGTAGATATGGCGAAAATCCAAATAGAGTATATCAGCATCATCAATTTCAAGTGATAATGAAACCATCACCACTTAACATTCAAGAACTTTATTTAGATAGTTTAAGAATGCTGGGGATAGATCCATTGAAGCATGATATCAGGTTTGTAGAAGATGACTGGGAATCTCCGACATTAGGTGCATGGGGATTAGGATGGGAAGTATGGTTAGATGGTATGGAGATCACTCAATTTACTTATTTCCAGCAAATAGGAGGAATTGAGCTAGATATTACTCCAGTTGAGATTACTTATGGTTTAGAAAGAATAGCATTATATATTCAAGAAAAAGAGAGTGTATATGATCTGGAATGGGCACCTGGAATCAAATATGGAGATATGAGATTACAGTATGAATATGAGCAGTCAAAATATTCATTTGAGTTAGCTGACTTAGACATGCACTTTAGATGGTTTGATGAGTGTGAAGCTGAAGCTCAGAAAATATTAGATGAAGGACTGGTATTCCCAGCTTACGACCTTGTACTTAGAGGATCCCATATATTTAATGTATTAGATGCCAGAGGAGCTATCTCTGTTACAGAGAGACAGTCTTATATATTAAGAGTTAGAAATATGTCTAAAAGATGTGCTGAAGTATTCTTGCAGGCAAGAAAAGACCTGGGATATCCACTTTTGAAAAAGTAAAAATAAAACCGTGGATCTAAGAAGAGGTTCAGTTGAAAAATTCATAATAAAAAAATAGAGGTGAAAGATGAATATTTTATTAGAAATTGGTATGGAAGAGATACCTGCGAGGTTTTTAAAACCTGCACTAAATGATCTAGAAAAAAATATGAAAACTTATTTAAAAGAAAATAGGATAGTCTTTGAAGAGGTAAAAACATATGGGACTCCTAGAAGATTGATATTATCTATATCGAATCTGGCAGAGAAACAAGAGGATTTAAATATATTAAACCAGGGACCTGCAAAGCACATAGCTTTCGGATCAAATGGTGATCTTACAAAGGCAGGAATGGGATTTGCAAAATCTCAAGGTATAGAAGCTACAGATTTAGAGATAATAGAAACTCCTAAGGGAGAATATATTGCAGCTAAAAAATTTGTAAAAGGAAAAGAGACTCAGACATTATTGCCTGAAGCCCTAAAGGGATTAGTAGAAGGATTGACTTTTCCTAAATCTATGAAGTGGTCAGACAAAAAAATGAAATTTGCCAGACCAATCCAATGGATATTAGCCTTAGCAGACAATGATTTAGTTGAATTTGAAGTGGAAGGATACAAGAGTGGATTAATCTCTAGAGGACATAGATTTTTTGGAGAGAAAGAATTTGCTGTAACTGGTATAGATGATTATTTTACAAAAGTAAGAGCTAACAATGTAATCGTTGATATAGAAGAGAGAAAAAATATGATCGTTGAAATGATCAATAAAAATTGTGCATCAGCAGGGGAAAAAGTAGTTATTGAAAACGAACTTTTAGATGAAGTAACTAACCTTGTAGAATACCCATATCCAATAGTGGGGACATTTAATTCAGAATTTTTAGAAGTACCTCAAGATGTACTTATCATCTCTATGCAGGTACACCAAAGATATTTCCCAATTTTAGATTCAGATGGAAACCTGTTACCTAAATTTGTGGTAGTAAGAAACGGTATAGATGGATCTGAAAATGTAAGGATAGGAAATGAAAAGGTATTATCTGCCAGACTTTCCGATGCAAGATTTTTCTACCAGGAGGATCTTAAAAAACCATTATCTGAAAATGTAGAAAAATTAAAACATGTAGTATTCCAAAAAGATTTGGGGACTATTCACCAAAAATTAGAGAGAAGTAAGAAAATAGCCGAGAAATTAGCTGATATCTTAGGGTTTGAAGGAAATAAATCAGATATATTGAGAACAATTGAATTATCTAAAGCAGACTTAGTTTCTAATATGATTGGAGAAAAAGAATTTACAAAATTGCAAGGATTTATGGGAGCAGAATATGCACTTAGATCTGGAGAAAATGAAAAAGTAGCAAAGGGAATAGAGGAACACTATTACCCTAGATACCAGGGAGATAAACTACCTCAAAATATAGAGGGGGTAATTACAGGGATTTGTGACAGGATAGACACCTTAGTAGGCTGTTTTGGAATAGGACTTATTCCAAGCGGATCAAAAGATCCATTTGCTCTTAGAAGATCGGCACTGGGGATAGTAAATATTATATCTAATTCAAAATTAGATCTATCAATAGATGAACTTGTAAATATCAGTATTGATATTTTGGAATTGGATGGAGTGTTGAAAAAAGAAAAAGAAAAAGTGAAATCTGATGTAATGGAATTTATGAATCAAAGGATAATAAATGTATTATTAGATAAGGGGTATAGAAAAGACTTTATTTTATCTATCTTAGATGTTGAAAATGAAAATTTATTAGAGGTAGAGAAAAAATTATTAACGTTGGAGGAAGTATCTTCTAATGAAAACTTTAATGAATTAGTTTCCCTTCTAAAAAGAGTTGGAAACATCTCTAAAGACTATAAAGGTACAGTAAATATCACTGAAGAACTCCTGAAGGAAGGTGCTGAAAAATCTCTATATAACTTTTATATGGAGTTTATGGGTATATCCGAGGAGATCTTAGGTAAGAATGATTATCTGACTTATTTAAAAACTATCCTTTCTGGAAAAGAAATTATAGATAATTTCTTTGACTCAGTAATGGTAATGGATGAGGATGAGGATATAAAAAACAATAGATTATCACTCTTAACTTCTTTAAATGCAATATTTAACAGGGTAGCAAATTTAAATTTAATAGAGACAAAGTAGTGAAAAGAGGCTGACCCAAAAGGGTTGAGCCTCTTTTTTAATTACTAAATCTAGTTATTGACCGACTAGAGAAACACATTACTTATGAGCCGCCTTCTTTTGTTTTAATTTAATTCTTCTTTGATTTAGAATTTGTTTGTGCAAGAATAGTTTTTAATGTCTTGAAATAAAACTTAAAAAAAGATTAAAGTGCAAAATTAATTTGACTTTTTATAAAAAGTGAATTAAAATAATAATGGAAGCAGAATGAAACGTTTCCAAAATGTTGAGATTTATTAAAAAGGGGGAAGAAAAAATGAAGAAATTAGGTTTTGGGATTGCAGCTTTATTGTTGGCTAGTACAGTAACAATAGCAGCTGAAACAAAGATGGAATCGACTCCAGTAGCGGTGACATCTATAACAATGGATCAATTAGATGAGATGGTAACAAAGAGAGTAGAAGATATTCTAGCAAAAAATGAAGAAAATAAAATAGAAGAAGAGAAAACAGAGGAAAAGAAAACAGAAGATGGTTCTTGGAATGTGTTTGGATACGGAAGAACAACTCTAAGAGCATCTAAAAACAATGATTGGAATACAACGAGTTATGAAGGGCATACTGATAACTTCATGGGAAGATTAGGTGGAGAATCTGAGACAAACTACTTAGAAATAGGTGGATCTAGAAAATGGGTGAAAGAAAATGGTTCTTGGGCTAAAGTTAGTACCAGGGTAGAGTATGGAAATAATTACAGTTATATAGATTCATCATCTCCAGAATCAGACGATGATTCAACACAATTTGAATTGAAAGAACTATTTGTTGAATTAGGAGGTTTAGAATCACTTCCTGATGATTACACTCTATGGGCAGGTAGAAGATATTATAAAAGAATGGCTGGAGCATTTTCAGATGACTTTTTCGTTCAATCATCAGGTGTAGGAATTGGAATAGAAAATCCTAGATGGTCTGCAGCTTTAGTAGGTGTAGATGCTGATGGTACTACAGATAACTCTGCTCCAGATAACTTAGGGAAGAGTGCAAATACGGTTTATAACTTAGACATGAGATATCATGCAGTTGATAACTGGGATTTCCAAGTGAATTTATACGGGGATAATGAAGACAATAAACCGGCAGATAAAGACTCTAATTTTGGATTTGCAACAAGAGCTACTTATAACTTACCGGGATACTACTTTGCAGGGAAAGGATTCTCTAACGCATCTCTTATATATGGAAAAGGGTTAGCAGGAGGAGCAGCAGGGGTGAATTTTGGTGACTGGGTACCTACAGATATAAGTGATGATGCTCAAATGGTAAGATTTAACACACTTGGAGTATGGGATATCAATGAAAAATGGAGTATGGGTACAGAGATTAATATTCTTTTAGGAAACGAGGATAATCCATGGGCTCCAGATGGACTTAAAGCAGGAATTATAGCAAGACCTCAATACGTAGTTAATGATAACTTTAAGATTATATTTGAAGGATCTTACGGGAAAAGAGACTTTGATGTTGACTGGGGTGGATATGAAAGCTATGATCTAGTTTCAGGAACAATAGCTCCAACTTTCACTGTTGATTCAGGATTCTGGGGAAGACCGGAAATCAGAACTTTTATAAGTTGTATAAAAGATGTAAGTGGTGGAGAAAAAGCTAATGGAGAAGATACAGAAATATTAATAGGTACACAGGCAGAATTCTGGTTCTAATATTTTTTTAGGTTAAATTTGGAATCGATTCAAGTGCTTTAAAGATGAAAATAAGGGCAAAAATTTCTTTCCCCCGGAAAAAAAGCTCTCTAATTTCTTAAATAAGTTGTTGAAAAAAGAAAATTAGTTTAAAATGGAAACAAATGATTTATGGGGGGGGAAGATGGCTAAATATACAATTAAAGATATAGCTAAGATGGCAGGAGTGGGAGTAGGAACCGTTTCTAGGGTGATAAACAATCATCCAAGTGTAAAGGAAGCGACAAAAGATAAAGTGTTGAAGATAATAGAAGAGGTAAACTATAAACCCAATGAATTAGCCAGAGATCTAAAAAGAAAAAAAAATAATGTGATAGGGATATTGATTACCGGGTATCCCAATCCATTCTTTGATGATGTTATAGGTGGAATAGACAGGGAGTTAAGAAAAGAAAATTTAACTTCCCTGGTCCACTATACAGAATTAGAAGATTTTCAGGTAGCCGTGTCAACATTGATAGATTATGAGGTAAAAGGAATAATCTACTTAGGAGGGAAATCTAAAGATAATCTCACAGGGATAAAGGTTCCGCTGGTACTGGCTTCTACAACAATAGAAAATTCGTGTTCAGATAAATTTCATATGGTAAGTATAAATAATAGAAAAGCTGCCTATGAATCTGTAAAATTTTTGATAGGGAAAGGGTGTAAAAAAATAGGAATCATTATTTCAAACTATGAAGATGAACTGGCCCTTGAAAGGATAAAAGGATATAAGGATGCTATAGGGGAAGCAGAATTAGATTATGAAATTATATGTGAAGGTGAATATACCGCTAAAGGCGGGTATGAAGGTGCCAAAAAGATGTTTTTACAGGAGAAACCAGATGCAATATTTGCCATATCCGATCTCATGGCCATAGGAGCTGCGAGATATATATTAGAAAATGGATATAAGATTCCGGAAGATATTTCTATAATTGGATTTGACGGGATAGAGGAGAGTAAATATTACTATCCGTCCATAACTACAATTGAACAGCCGAGAAAATTGATGGGTGAGATGGCAGCTAAATTACTTATAGGCGATGTAAAAGGTGAGAAAGATAAAAAAATAAAAAAACAGGATATTTGCTTAAAAGTCCATATGATAGAAAGGGAGAGTACAAAATAAAATTATCAGGGGGGGAAATATGAAAAATTATATGAAGGGGTTAATGGTCGGAGGAGCGATGCTTCTTACAGCTTGCGGCGGTGGAACAGAGCAAAAAGAGGAAAAAACAGTAGTGGATATATTTCAATTTAAGGTAGAGATAGCAGAACAGTTTGATGAATTATCCCAAATATATATGGAAACCCACCCTAATATAGAGATAAATATAGAAACCGTAGGTGGTGGAGATGACTATGGTGCGTCACTTCGTGCTAAGATGGCATCAGGGAACGAACCTGTTATATTTAATGTGGGAGGACCTCAGGACGTCTATGACTGGCAGGATAAATTAGTGGATCTATCGGATGTGGAATTAGCAGGACAGGCATTTGACGGGGCTTTAAGCGGGGCAACATTGGATGGGAAGGCATATGGATTACCATTTACTCAAGAAGGATATGGATTTATATATAACAAGGAATTGTTAAAAAAAGCCGGGTTAGATGCAAAGACTATTACTAGTTATGAATCTTTAGAAGCTGCTGTTAAGATGCTGGATTCTAAAAAAGATGAATTAGGATTGGAAGCTGTATTTGCAACTGCAGGAAAAGAAACTTGGGTAACAGGATTACATTATTCAAATGTAGGCTTATCACAAGAGTTTGGAAGTGTATTTGAAGCATATAATGCTAAAGCAGTGGAGTTTACATATTCTGACGGGATGAAACAATTATTTGATCTGCAGATAGACTATGGTAGAAAACCGATAAATGCAACTGATTATTCTACCCAGGTAGAAAGATTATTCTCTATGGGGAAAGTAGCTATGACCCAGCAAGGGAATTGGGCATTTGGATCGATCAAAGGGATAGATGAAGAGTTGGCACAAAATATAGGGTTCTTACCTATGCCAATTGTAGGAGCTAAAGAAAATGTATTGCCAGTGGGGATACCAATGTACTGGACTGTAAATAAAGACTCAAGTGATGCTCAAATAAAAGCAGCTAAAGAGTTTTTAAACTGGGTATATACATCTGAAACAGGAAAAGACTATGTAATCAATAAATTTAATTTTATACCGCCATATGAAGGATTTGAAGGGGATAATCTACAGCCAAAAGATCCATTGGCTAAAGATATCATGGCATTTTCAAAAGCTGGGAATACCATCCCTTGGGTATTTATGGGATATCCTACAGGATGGGGAATGGAGACATTAGGAGTAGAATTTCAAAAATATATAGATGGGCAGATCACTTGGGATGAGGTTTTAGAAACGGCTAAATCTTCATGGACTCAGAGTAGAAAAGAAAAGTAAAATATAATCAATAAAAAAAAGGGGGGGGGAATCCCCTTTTTTTTAAAAAAGGAATGATGGATATGAATTATAATAAGAAAACATTTTGTTTATTTGCAGGACCGGTAATAGTCGCATTTTTAATGGTGGTAGTAATACCGCTCCTTATAGGAGTTTACTATTCATTTACAGAGTGGAATGGAAGGATGGATCAAGTTCCAAATTTTATAGGTTTTAGTAACTATATAGCCATAATGAAAGATGAGGGATTTAGAAATGCTTTTCTCTTTACAGCGAAATTCACAGTGGTATCTGTAATTGCTATCAACACAATAGGGTTTAGTTTGGCACTTTTAGTAACTAAAAAATTAAAAATTTCTAACTTTATGAGAACGATATTTTTTATGCCCAACCTCATAGGAGGGTTAATTTTAGGTTTTATATGGCAATTTATATTTATGGGTGTATTCCAGACTATTGGTGAAATCACTGGTTGGACATTCTTTCAGGGATGGCTGGCAGATGCCAATACCGGATTCTGGGGATTGGTAATAATAATGGTTTGGCAGATGTCGGGATATTTGATGATAATTTATATTGCGGCACTACAAAATATTCCAAAATCATTGTTGGAAGCAGCAGACATAGACGGTGCCAATGGCTGGACTAAAACCAGACATATAATATTTCCTATGGTGGCACCAGCATTTACCATCAGTATGTTTTTAACTTTAGCGAATTCATTTAAATTATTCGATCAAAATTTGTCCCTTACAAATGGAGGGCCAGGAGGAGCTACAGAGATGTTGGCTTTAAATATCTATAAAACAGCGTATACTTTTACTAATTATGGTGCAGCCCAGGCAAAAGCTGTTGTATTTTTCTTATTAGTAGCTTCTATTACCATGGTGCAGGTGTATGTCAATAAGAAAAAAGAGGTGGAGATGTAATGAAAAGTAAACAAAATTCGAGGATATTACTATATATCATAGGAGTTCTGACATCTATCTTATTCATATCGCCATTTTATATCTTGATAGTCAATGCTTTTAAAACTAAGAGGGAGCTTTTTGGAAGTACTTTGACCCTGCCTAAGGAATGGATACTGGACAATTTTAAAGTAGCTTTAAATAAACTATCATTTTTATGGATTGGGAAAAGTTTCAGTCTGGAGGGGTTCTTTGGATCGGCGCTATTTAACTCGATGTTTATAACAATTACCAGTACAATTTTAATTATTATATTTTCTTCCATGGCTGCCTGGATTCTCGTTCGGACAAAATCAAAGGTGAGTAATTTTGTATTTTATCTGTTTATTGCAGCTATGCTGGTTCCCTTTCAAGCTGTAATGCTGCCTTTAGTAGCTTTTATGGGGAGGCTGGGCTTACAAAATAGATTGGGAATAGTGTTTATGTATCTGGGATTTGGATCGAGTTTTTCCATATTTCTCTATCATGGATTTATAAAAAGTATCCCTATATCTCTGGAGGAAGCAGCAAGAATTGATGGCTGCGGGCCCTGGAAGGTATTTTGGAAGATTATATTTCCCACATTAAAGCCAATTCATGTAACGGTATCTATCCTAAATATAATTTGGATTTGGAATGACTTTTTATTACCTCAGCTTATGATAAATAAGAAAGGAACACAAACTATTCCGCTGAAGATGTATCTTTTTTTTGGAGGATATTCAAAACAATGGCATCTTGCAATGGCAGGATTATTATTAGCTGTAATACCTGTAATAATATTTTATTTCTTTGCACAAAAACATATTATAGAGGGAGTGACAGCAGGATCTGAAAAATAGAAAAATAAAAAAACCTTCATTTTTTTCAAAAAAAAAGTGAAGTTTTTTTTTATTTTTTGAAGGAGTCTGACTAATTAAGGCTTAAAATGAGCCTGTTTTTAACTAAATAGAAAACTAAAATTTTTTTTAAAATATGTGCTGAAAGTAAAAATGTTGTGTACAAAAATAGGAGGATTCCTGTATTTTAAATTGAAAAAAAATAAAAAAAAGGGTATACTTTTTATCTAGGGGAAAAGTGAGGTGGTTAAAATTGGAAGATAAAGAGATAATTATAGATATTTTAACAGTAGCAAACGCTATTTCAATGGCTGGGAAAGAGTTGTTAAATGGTGTGCTGGAAAAATATAATATAAGTTTTAAAGAGTATTATATGCTGCGTCATCTAGAAAAAAGTCCGGGAGAAACCCAGTATAACCTTTTAAAATATACAATGTTAACTAAATCTAGAGCCAATCAAATAGTCGGTAAGTTGGAGAAGATGGGGTATTTGGAGAAAAAAATAGAGATGGTAGGGTCACTCGTAAAAAAACCACTATATTTAACAGAATCAGGTGAAAAAATAGTGATAGAAGGGGTAAAAGAGATCTATGCAGATACCATAAAAAATATGACCGGGGAAGAGAAGTTTGAATATGAAATATATAGAAATAAGATGGTCGAAATATTGATGGATATGAGACTTACCTTGGGGACAAAGACACCGGAATATTTGAAAGAAAAATAATTTTTAAGGCGTGAGGGGTCATGTCTTTTTTTTTTATTATGATTAGAAAAAAAGGAAACCATTGAATAAAAAATCCATTAAAAAAATTAGGTGGATGTAAATTTTGTTTCAAATTAAAATAAATTAACTTGAATCAAAAAAATTAATTTTTTTTAAAAGAGAAGTAGGTCGAACAAAAGAAGGATGGAGCATTCTGTAGATACTCATTGTGAAGAATATATTAAGAATCACTTTCTATCCAGGGAGTGTTTTTTTTAACACATTAATAATTAAATATTAGGCAAAAACACTGGTTTTCATAAAGTTTAATAGATGAACGGTTTAATAAAACAACCATTGTGGAAGTCGGATATTTGAAGTAAACTTCTATCAAGCTATCAGATTAATTAAATTTAATTAATTTTAGCTGTAGATTAAATTCGATTAATTTATTCAAGAAAAATTAAAATTATTTATTTTTAGGAGGAAAGAGATGAACAAGAAAAGAATAGCTTTATTAGCTGGATTAATGACAATGGGAATGGTATCTTTCGCAATGGAGAGTAGTGACGCTGAGGTATTGAAGACAAAAGAGGAAAAAGAATTAAGTATTTTCAACATCAACGACAGGGTAAGATTTGATGAAAACAGATTAGAGATGAATGGAAATTTACACTTGGATAAAAATAACAGATTAGAGATGAGAGTTAGACATTACAGTAGTGTAGGTAATGGAGATTTTGGAGATAATAGAGACAGTGGTAATACTGCAGGGGATAGAACAGAAATGAGGTTAAGATTACACACTCAAACATCTGTTGAGGATATGGTAGTTAGAACAGAATTAAAGACAAACACATACGGTAGTGGCGATGGTGGAAATCAACAATACTTCAGAGTACAGCCGACATGGCATTTATTTACAGACGTTGAAGGATTAAGCTCTCATGTAAGGGCAGGTTTAGCATTTAAACATACTTCACCAGATGCAGCATCTTCAGAGAATGCTTATTCATTCACATCATCATTTGAAAACGCATATACAATAAATGACTATTTAGCAATCGAAGGAAATATCTACTATGACTATAATTTCGGTGGTAAAGGTACTGAAGATTATAACAATGTAGACATAGAGGCATATGTATATGCTAACTATCCATTATACAATGCTGACGGAATAAAGGTAGAGGCATTATTAGAGGGTGGAATGGATCCATATTCATTCGGAAACAGACATTTTGGAGATTTAAACAATGTTAATAAAGAAACTCCTTCAGAAGGTCATGAAACTTATGTATTGTATGCAGAGCCATCAGTTAAGGCAAGTAAGACATTAAATGAGAACAACTCAGTTTATTTACAAGGTGGATACTATGTAGAACAAAATGATAAAAACTCAACTGGGAATGTAGATGATACAGCATTCGTAAGAGTGGGATTCACAAGTAAGTTCTAATTAATTTTTATGAAAGTTATATTCAAAGAGGCTGACCCCAGGGTTGTGCCTCTTTTTGATTACCTTTTTTTTTGTTATTTTATTGAAAATTATCGGGATTTTTTAAAAGAGGCAGGAAATAAAAAAGGAATTCTTTGGACGGTGGTGTAGATTATAAAAGATCAATTTACAGGGTACAAAAATTAAAAAAAATTTATTTTGGAGGGAAGAGATGTACAAGAGAAGAATAGCTTTATTAGCTGGATTAATGACAATGGGAATGGTATCTTTCGCAATGGAAGAGGGTGAAGCTGAGGTGTTGAGGACGAAGGAACAGAAAGAATCAAGTATTTTTAACATCAATGACAGGGTGAGATTTGATGAAAACAGATTGGAAATAAATGGAAACTTACATTTAGATGAAAATAACAGATTAGAGATGAGACTTAGGCATTTCAGTAACGTAGGTAGTGGAGATCTTGGAGACAGTAGAGACAGCGGCAATACTGCAGGGGACAGTACAGAGATGAGATTTAGATTACATACTCAAACTTCTGTTGAGGATATGATAATCAGAACAGAATTAAAGACAAATACATATGAAGGAGAAGACAGTACGCAATATTTCAGAGTACAACCAACATGGCATTTATTCAACGATGTTGAAGGATTAAGCTCCCACTTGAGGGTAGGGTTTGGGGTGAATCATATTTCTGGAGATGGAGAAGATTTCTCGTTTACATCATCATTTGAAAACTACTATACAATAAATGATTATTTCGCAATTGAAGGAAATATATACTACGACTATACATTTGCTAGAAATAGTAATAAATTCCATAATGTAGACATAGAGGCATATGCGTATGCTAACTATCCATTATATAATGCTGACGGAATAAAGGTAGAGGCATTATTCGAAGGTGGATCAGACCCGTATACATTTGGTTCTAGAGAATTTGACAACTTAAACAATGTTTCAAAAGATAATGAGGGTGGAGAATCATATGTACTTTATGCTCAGCCATCAGTTAAGGCTACTAAAACATTAAATGAGAACAACTCAGTTTACTTACAAGGTGGATACTATGTAGAGCAAAATGAATCTAATTCAACTGGGAATGTTGATGATACAGCATTCGTAACAGTAGGATTTTCATCTGCATTCTAATCAAATTTTATAAAAATTATATTCAAAGAGGCTGATCCAAAAGGGTTATGCCTCTTTTTTGACTACTAAATCTACTAGAAAAATATATTATTTAGTAGTTGTTTAAAAGTGAAATTTACTTATGGATCGCCTTCATTTTATTATTTTATTGAAAGTTGTCGGGAATTTTTTAAAAGAGGCAGGAAAATAAAAAAGGAATTTTTAGATTGAGGATGTAAATTATAACAGATCAATTAACTGGGTACAGAAATTAAAAATATTTATTTTGGAGGGAAAGAGATGAATATAAAAAAAATAGTTGTATTGACTGGGTTGGTGACAATGGGAATGGTATCCTTCGCAATGGAGGACAGTGATGCTGAGGTATTGAAGACAAAGGAGCAAAAAGAATCAAGTATTTTTAACATCAACGACAGGGTGAGATTTGATGAAAACAGGCTGGAAATAAATGGAAACTTGCATCTAAGTGAAAACAACAGATTAGAGATGAGACTGAGACATTACAGTAACGTAGGTTATGGAGATTTTGGAGATACCAGGGACAGCGGCAATACTGCAGGGGACAGTACAGAGATGAGATTTAGACTACATACTCAAACTTCTGTTGAGGGTATGATAATCAGAACAGAGTTAAAGACAAACACATATGGTAGCGGCGATGTAGGGAATCAACAATATTTCAGAGTGCAGCCTACATGGCACTTATTTACAGATGTTGAAGGATTAAGCTCCCACTTGAGGGCAGGTATAGCATTTCAGCATACTTCACCAGAAACTGAAGATACAACTAATGATTATTTATTCACATCATCATTTGAAAACTTCTACACAATAAATGATTATTTGGCAGTGGAAGGAAATATCTACTATGACTATACTTTCGTCGGGGATGGTTCAGATGATTATAACAATGTAAACATAGAAGCCTATGTATATGCTGACTATCCGCTGTATAATGCCGGGAATGGTATAAAACTAGAGGCATTGCTGGAGGGTGGGTTCGATCCGTATTCATTTGGGGCTAGACATTTTGATGATCTGAATAATGTAAGTGGAAGCGGGGTAGAAGGACATGAAACTTATGTATTGTATGCAGAGCCATCGATCCAGGTAAGTAAATTACTGGATGAAAATAATTTGATTTATTTAAAAGGCGGGTACTATGTAGAACAAAATGATGAAAATTCAACCGGGAAGGCAGACGATACAGCCTTTATAAGGTTTGGATATACAAGTAAGTTCTGATTGTACCTGCTGAAAACACTCCTAATAAAGGGGTGTTTTTATTATTATGACTAAGATTTTTAAAAAAAACTAGCATTTCACCAACTCTAATCAGACAATTTGTTTTAAAACAACAACAAATGTAAAAAAAAAGAAGACTTTCTTGACAATTGTTGTTATTTGTATTAAGATTATATGGAAACGATTCCAAAAAGAAAAAATACTTTTAAAACTTAAAGCTAATCAAAGGATGGATTTTAAAGTTATGAGATAACTTAGTGGAAGGTTTTAAATTCAATTATAAATTTTAAATTATTAATTGCCATAGGCGATGGGGGGAATAAATATGTTTGAAAGAAGCAGTGGGATATTGTTACACATCTCATCTTTAGGCGGAGGCAGAGGGATAGGAACCTTTGGAAAAGAGGCCTATGAATTTGTTGATTTTTTAAAAAAATCAGGGCAAAAAATATGGCAAATTTTACCACTGGGAACAACTTCCTACGGGGATTCGCCGTATCAGTCTTTTTCAGCCTTTGCAGGGAATCCTTATTTTATCGATTTAGAAGAATTGACAGATAGAGGGGGGCTGGACAGGGAAGAGGTGGAAGACACCGATTTAGGAGATAATAGGGAGTATATAGACTATGAAAAACTATATAGAAATAAATTAAAACTTTTGAAAAAAGCCTACTCAAATGAGGGAGGAGATTTTTTAGAAGAGATAGAAAAATTTAAGAAAAAACACTTTTACTGGATAGATGATTACGCACTATTCATGGCGTTGAAAGATAAAAATAACGGAAAAGAGTGGACAAAATGGGTGAAGGAAGAAAAATTTGCTTATATCAATACCTTAAAAAAATACAGGATAGAACTGAAAAATGAGATAGATTATTATATCTACCTGCAGTATTTATTCTATACTCAGTGGGGAAGGTTGAAAAGGTATGCCCACGAGAATAAGGTAAAGATAATGGGGGATCTGCCTATATTTATATCTGGCGACAGTGTAGATGCATGGTTAAAAACAGAGTTATTTTTATTTGACGAGGAAAAAAATATGAAGGTTGTGGCAGGATGTCCTCCAGATGCTTTCAGCAGTACAGGGCAGCTGTGGGGGAATCCCCTCTATAACTGGAAAATTATGAGAAGAAGAGGGTACTCGTGGTGGATCGAGAGGATGAGGGCAGCATTTGAACTATATGACCTGGTAAGGATAGACCATTTTAGGGGATTTGAATCCTACTGGGAGATACCGGCAGATGCACCCACCGCCAGACCCGGAAGATGGGTAAAAGGACCGGGAATAGAGCTGTTTAAAGCAATAAAGAGTGAATTAGGGGATCTGCCTATCATTGCTGAAGATCTGGGCTTTTTAACTAAGGGGGTAAGAAAACTTCTGAAAGATAGCGGGTATCCAGGGATGAAAATATTGGAATTTGCTTTTGATTCAAGGGAGGAGAGTGACTATCTGCCTCATAAGTATCCTAAAAATTCAGTGGCTTATACAGGGACCCATGATAACGAAACTGTGGTAGGCTGGTATGAAAATGTAGTAGAAAATGATAAGAAACATGCAAAAAAATATTTGAAAAAATATTTAAAATTAAAAAAAATTAAGAGCGAAAAAATAAACGATATATTTATAGAGGCTATCTGGAAATCCAATTCAGATATAGTTGTGGCACAGATGCAGGATTTTTTGGGACTGGACAATAGAGCCAGGATGAATATGCCGTCGACATTGGGAAATAACTGGAAATGGAGATTAAAAGGTGATGAACTCACCGATAAATTGGCAAAAAAAATAAAGGAAATGACGATTAAATACGATAGATAGGAAAAAACTTTGGACAAAAAAGAGAAATTGATTTTAAATTATTTTTAGTTTGCCGCAGGCATATAGGGGGAATATATGAAATTTAAAAAAGACATAATTAAAACAGGTTTGGAGAAAAAATTATTAGTTAAATACGGGAAAAAATTATCTGAAGGGCTTGATTTTGAAATATATGATGCACTATCTCAAACAATAATGGAGGAGATAGGAGGATCTTGGAAAGCTACCGAAGACCGATATAATAAAGGGAGGGAAGCGTTTTATTTTTCTGCTGAATATCTAATGGGAAGAGCATTCAGTAACAACTTAATCAACTTAGGGGTCTATGACGGGGTTGTGGAGTTATTGGAGGAGTTAAATATTGATATCAATAAGATAGAGAGCGCTGAATCGGATGCAGGGTTAGGTAATGGTGGATTAGGAAGATTAGCAGCCTGTTTTATTGAATCGATGGCTACACTAAATCTGCCTGGAACAGGATATGGGATCAGATATAGATTTGGGATGTTCAGGCAGCAATTTGAAGATGGATTTCAAGTGGAATATCCAGATAACTGGTTAAAATACGGGGATCCTTGGAGTCTGAGAAAGGACAGGGATAAGGTAGAAATAAGATTTAATAAAGATGAGAGTGTAATGGCAGTGCCTTACGATACACCAATCATTGGATATGGAACTAATAATATAAATACACTCCGGTTATGGCAGGCAGAACCAGTAGAGGAACTGGATCTGGGAGAATTCAATGAGCAAAACTATGTAGAAGCTATGAGGGAAAAGAATGAAGCAGAAAATATATCCAGAGTTCTGTATCCCAATGATGATACCGATGAGGGAAAAAAATTAAGGCTGAAACAACAATATTTCTTTACTTCAGCATCATTACAGGATATTGTTAGAAAATTTAAATTAAAGCATGGAACTGATTTTAGTTTGTTACCGGATTTTACAAGTATTCAATTAAATGATACCCACCCGGTGGTAGCTATACCCGAATTAATGAGAATCCTAATAGATGTAGAGGGACTGTTGTGGGGTGATGCATGGAAGATAGTGAAAAAAACCTTTGCATATACCAATCATACGATCTTATCGGAAGCCTTGGAAAAATGGTATACAGAATTATTTAAACAGGTATTGCCCAGAATATACAATATAATTGTAAGAATTCATGTGCAATTTCAAGAATTATTGGAGGAAAAATATCCGGCAGATTTAGAAAGAAGAAAGAGGATGGCAATAATCGATGAGGATACAAACTTAATTCATATGGCCTGGCTTGCAATTCATGGTTCCTATGCTGTAAACGGTGTGGCGGCACTTCATACAGAGATATTAAAGAATGCAGAATTAAAAGATTGGTATGAGCTATATAAAGGAAAATTTCAAAATAAAACCAATGGGGTAACTCAAAGAAGATGGCTGTTGAAATCAAATCCTGAATTATCCGGATTAATTACAGAATTAATTGGAGATAATTGGATTACCGATCTCAGTGAATTAAAAAAACTAGAAACCCATGTGACAGATGAAAATATATTAAATAGGTTTTTAGATATAAAAAACATAAAAAAAGAGCAATTAGCCGGATTCATAAAGGGAAATACAGGAATAGATGTGGATACCGATTCTATATTTGATGTACAGGTAAAAAGGTTACATGAGTATAAGAGACAAATATTAAATATATTCCATATAATGGATCTATACAATAGAATAAAAGAATATCCTGATATGAAAGTTACTCCTAAAACTTATATCTTTGGAGCTAAAGCTGCTGCCGGATATTTTAGAGCTAAGGGGATTATAAAATTAATCAATGAGGTCGCAAAAGCTGTAAATAATGATCCGGATGTAGATGGAAGAATCAAGGTTGTATTTGTGGAAAATTACAATATTTCACCAGCTGAACTTATATTCCCAGCAGCAGATATATCGGAACAAATTTCTACAGCAGGAAAGGAGGCCAGTGGAACAGGGAATATGAAGTTTATGATGAATGGAGCTCCGACCCTTGGAACTTTGGATGGGGCAAATGTAGAGATAGTGGAGGAAGCGGGAATCGAGAATAACTTCATCTTTGGAATGAAGGTGGAAGATATAGTGGAATTAAAAAAATCAGGATATAATCCCACTGAAGTAATGAATGAAACTAAAGGGTTGAAAAGAGTAATGGATCAGCTGATAGATGGAACTTATGATGATGGTGGCACAGGAATGTTTAAGGAACTGTATGATGCACTCTTAGTGGGGGCGTCTTGGCATGCACCGGATCACTACTTTGTATTGCAGGATTTTAATGATTATAGAAAGGTTAGAGAGAGTATCGATGATGCCTTTGAAGACAGGTTGGGATGGGCTAAGAAAGCATGGATGAATATATCCAATGCAGGGAAATTTACAAGTGACAGAACCATAGCTCAGTATGCAAAAGAGATATGGAAGATAGAAGGGAAAAAGATAAAATAGTTCTAACCGGATGAGTCTTATTTGTAGAGAGGAAAATAGTTGCTAATTCCTGACTAAGGTGCTACAATATTTGATGAAAAATCAAATAGAAACTTAGGAGGAAAAGATGCAAACATTTACAACTAGTGGAGTATGTGCTAAAACAATAGATTTTAAAATAGAAGACGGTGTCTTACAAAATGTAAAATTCAACGGTGGATGTCCTGGGAATGCAATAGGGTTGTCTGCTGTGGTAGAGGGAATGAAGATACAGGATGTAATAACTAGATTAGAGGGAATTGGGTGCAGAGAAAAGACTACATCATGTCCTGATCAACTGGCAAAAGCATTGAAAGAGTTTATAAAATAAAAATTAGGAGAGGTTTTTAGTGATTAGACTGAAAACCTCTTTTAAATTGCTTATATTTTTACGAAAATATGGTAAAATTATAAGAGTCGAAAAAAACTCTAAGAGATTTGGCGATCTCTGAATTCATAGAAACAGCCACAATAATAGTTAGTACAGTTGTTTGTCAAAGTATATTAGGAGGGGTTAGATGAAATATGTGTATATTTATATAGGTATTATTAATATGTTAACTTTTTTAATTTTTGGAATAGACAAGTATAAGGCTAAAAAAGACTATTCCAGGGTATCGGAAAAAGCATTATTTTTCCTCTGCTTTATAGGCGGTGGAATAGGTGGATTTATCGGGATGTATACCTTTAGACATAAAACGAGAAAATGGTATTTTAATCTGTTGGTGCCAATATCCATAGTAACAGCAGTTTACAGCTGGTATCATTTTTACAAAGTCTTAATGAACAACTAATAACTTGGCACCAATGAACACCGATGGACACCAATTGGAATTCAAAATATATAATGTATAATAAAGAAGTAAAAAATTAAAAGGCTCAGTCGCAGATTACACAGATTAAAAACCTTGGACACAAAGATCACAAAAAGAAGCTAAGACTTAGTTATCTTATTTCAAAAAACTTCGTGAGCTTAGTGTAGAGGGGGCGTGAAATTCGTGAAAAAAAATTATAAAAGGAGAAGATAGAAAATGAAGATAGAAAATGGGAAAAAAGTAACTTTAGAGTTTGTATTGAGAGATGATAAGGGGAATTTATTGGATAAAACTACCAAGGGTGATGAGTTAAATTTTACCTATGGTGATGAAGCTGTGGTTATAGGGCTGGAAGAAGCTCTTTTAGGAAAAAAAGCAGGAGATAAATTTAATGTGAAAATAACTCCCGATAAAGGGTACGGAGAGTATGATGAAAATCTTACCATTGAGATGGCCATAGAAGATTTTGATGGGATGGGCCTTTACGAAGGATTGGAATTTGAAGCTGACACAGATGAAGGTGTAGGAGTTTTCACAATAAAGGAGGTTATCTCAGAGGAAGATAAAGTCATCGTAGACGGGAATCATCCCTATGCAGGAATGACCCTTAATTTTGAGATAAAAGTAATAAAGGTAAAGTAAAACAGCAGCGTGACGTTGCATCCAGCTAGGGGTAACTTAAGTCTTTATAAACTTTAAATTTTCAAAAGTTTTTGGATAGAAAAAAATAAAATTAATGATTATCAATTCCTAATTATTAATTATTAATTTTATTTGAATTTATGGTATAATATTTAGCAAATAAATTAAAAGAGGTGTTAGTTTGAGTTTAAAAATGGATATAATAGGGTTATTATCGCAGTATGAGCATGGAAAATTTTCAAATATATTATTGAATGATTATTTTAAAGAGAAGGAAACAGAACTTCCGGGATTAACTCGTGGGGAAAAAGGATTTATTACTGAAGTATTTTATGGAGTTATTAGAAATGTAATGTTTTTGGATTATTCAATAGATAAAAGAGTGAAAAGTATAGATAAATTGTGGGTAAGAAACTTACTTAGATTATCTATGTACCAGATACACTTTATGGACTCAGATGATGCAGGAGTAGTTTATGAAGGGGTAGAGGTAGCTAAGTTAAGAGGCGGAACATTCATAGGAAGTTTTGTAAACGGTGTACTTAGATCATTTATCAGGGAAAAAGATGAAGATATAGAAAAATTATTAGAAGAGGGAAGGGAAGACATAGTTTTATCGTATCCAAAATGGTTCTTCGATGAGATTAAGTGGGAACATAAGGAAAATTATTTAGAGATACTGAAATCTTATAAAAAAATTCCAAATATAAGTGTAAAAATAAATAAATTAAACTACAATGAGGAAGATTTTTTAGGATTATTAGAGATTAAAGGTATAAAAATATTAAAAAAAGTAGAAGATGTTTATTATATAGATTCAGGAATGATATTAGAAACTAGTGAATTCAAAAGAGGTCAGATTACAGTCCAGGATGGATCTTCATTCTTAGCTGCTAAATACTTAGATCCTCAACCAGGGGAAAGAATATTGGATACCTGCAGTGCTCCTGGAGGTAAGTCTATGGCTATGGCAGAGATGATGGGAAATGAAGGTGAAATAGTAGCCTTAGATATCCATGAGCATAAGCTGAAATTAATTGAAAGCAGAACTAAGCAAATGGGGATAGATATAGTTCATCCTGAGCTCATGGATGCCAGATTAGTAGACGCAGAATTTGGTGCGGAGTCTTTTGACAGGGTATTGGTAGACGCTCCATGCAGTGGTTTTGGAGTAATAAGAAAAAAACCTGAAGTACTTTATACTAAGAAGATGAAAAATGTACAGGA
Source organism: Psychrilyobacter piezotolerans (assembly GCF_003391055.1). Classification (NCBI taxonomy): domain Bacteria; kingdom Fusobacteriati; phylum Fusobacteriota; class Fusobacteriia; order Fusobacteriales; family Fusobacteriaceae; genus Psychrilyobacter; species Psychrilyobacter piezotolerans. The sequence continues at coordinate 88,939 of NZ_QUAJ01000002.1, read as the reverse complement.
ATTAGCTAAATTACAGCTGGATATATTAAATGCCGCTGCTAAAGTGGTAAAAGTAGGAGGAACTCTGGTATATAGTACTTGTACTATCCTTAATAAGGAAAATCTTGAAAATGTAACTAGATTTTTGAAGACAAATCCTAACTTTGAGGTGGAAAAAGTAGAAATATCTCCTAATGTAAATGGAAGTTTTGATAAATTGGGCGGACTTAATATATTCGATGAATTTTTAGACGGATTCTATATGATTAAATTAAAGAAAATAGAAAAATAGAAAAATATAATAATATGTAAGGGTGGATTTTATGTCTGCCTTTTCTTTATGAAAAAGGAGATATTTATGATAGATGATTTAATAAAAGCAAATGAGTATGTAATTTCTAAAATCAAAGAAAATAATGAAGTTATTCTTGAGATGGAAGAATATGCAAAAGAACATAATGTACCCATCGTTACAAAGGAAGTGGCAGAGTATCTGAAATTTATGATTAAATCCAATAAGAGTAAAAATATATTAGAAGTTGGAACAGCTATTGGATATTCAGGAAGTGTAATGCTGCAGGGGAATGAAGATGTCACTATTACAACCATAGAGATAGATGAAGACAGATACAATGAAGCTCGTGTTAACTTTGAAAAGATGGGATATAGTTCCAGAGTAAATCAAATTTTAGGAGATGCTCTTGTAGAGATCCCGAAATTAGATGATACTTTTGATTTTATCTTTATCGATGCAGCCAAGGGAAAATATATGGATTTTTATAAAGATTCTTATAAATTATTGAAAAAAGACGGGATAATATTCATAGATAACATCATGTTTAGGGGGTATCTATACAATGAATACCCTAAAAGATTTAAGACTATAGTAAGAAAATTAAATGAATTTATCGAATATTTACATGAAAATGAAGATTTTGTACTTCTGCCTTTTGGAGATGGAATTGGCCTGGTATACAACAGAGGAGACAAAAAACATAAATAATTTAAAAAGATAGGGTAAAAGAAGGGGCTGTTATTGAAAAACAGTCCTTTTTTTCTTTTTCCTATATTCATCCGAGAACATGTGAAAAGTCGGGTGCAGTTATGCCATATATATATTTCTATATTGAAAGAGATTTATGGACATTTGTTATTTTGAATAAAAATTGATAAAATATATATAGGAAGATAAAACATATTAAAAAAGGAGAAAAAAATGAAAAAAACACTATGTATATTAGGATTAATGGTATTTTTAGTAGGATGTGACTCTATAAGTGCAAAAGGGAAACTTGGATCTATCCAAATAAATGACAGCAGTAATTATAAAAAAAGTAATAAATCAAATGGGAATGCACTAGGACATAAAAACCCTAAAAATCCCCACTATAAAGGTGGAAGCAATAGCAGCATTAATATAAATCTTTAGATGAAAAACTCACAATATATTGAAAAAATAATAGAAGGAATAAATTATAAGAGTAAAAAAGGAGAAAATTATGAAAAAATTTTTAATATTGTGCATCGCTTTGTCATTTACAGCCTGCATGAAAAAAGAGGTTGAGATGGGTGACCCTAATTTGGATCTCAAAGGTGGAAAATTATATTATAAAGAGAAGCTTTTTACAGGAAAACTTACCACAAAAATACCTCTGACCGATAAAGAGGTTAAGATCTCGTATAAAGATGGGCTTATTACATCTGAGTAAACTTATTTATACAACTGGTCTTGTGTATAACACAAACAAAAAAAACATAAATAATTTAAAAAGATAGAAGGAGGGGGACTGTTATTGAATAAACTGTAACCCTTGTTAAAGACACTAAAAAAAGGTATAGTTAGGCTACTGATAAAAGATGACTCCTGTACTGCACGGGAGGCATCTTTTTTAAGTTCCATTGATACCTATGGTTGTAATAATAATTCATGCATGTTGGGATTTCTAATTTTATTTGATTTGATTCTTTCTCTCATAGATTTTTCTTTGTTTACAATATTTTTCAAAGCTCCCATAGAACTTTTGGTAATGAGGTTTTAAAATATAGTACCTGAACCATCTTATTAAATACCACGTTACTTTTTTCACTGCACTCTCCCTCCCTAAAATAAATATTATTTAAAACTATATATATATAGTTTTGTAAGGTTATTATATATAACAATAGTTTATACCACATTTAAGTTTTTTTTAATAATTATTTTAATTTTTTTATTAAAAATTATCTATTTTTTAAAAATAAACTGGATATTAATGTGTATGTCATAAGCACACCTTAAAATCAATTTTTATGCTGACTTGTTAATGTTTAGAAGTTAACATCTGGTTTTTTATAAAATTGTTTAAAATCGAAAACTCAACTTTCCTATAGATTTAAAGGAAATTACAAAAAATAATATAAAATTAAAGAAGAGATCTAAATAAATGTTCCTGATAGTCAAAATTCTAAGAAAATATTCTATGAAATAGGGAGGTAGAAATGAAAATTATAGAACTTTTGGTAGTCCTTTTTTTAATTTTTATTCTGGCAAAATTTTATACGGGAGGGTTTCAGGATAAAAAAAGCAGTGAGATTATCACTCAGAAGAGAATTTATATAGAGTCCCAAGAAAAGTTAAAAAAAGCCAAGGAAACCATGGAAGAGGAATATAAAAAATATGAAAAAACTGATTGAAAAGTATAAAATAAAAAAAATTGAAAATAGAGGTTAGATAATAATTTAAATTATATATTGATTTATTATGATTATGAGGTACAATATACTATTACAATTAAATGTTGATAGAGGTTGCATTGAATATCAGTAGTTTAGTGGAGATGGTTGGTCTGTGAAACTGGATGAAAGGATTTTTTGCCGAAGGGTATTTTTTAACAGAAAAATACTACTGGGGGTATAATGAATAATTATATCACTGTCATTGAATTTTTCAATGGAGCGCTATCTGAAGGTATTTTATTCAGATAAGTTTCCAGTAACTTAAAAGGTAAAAGCCGACAGATAAAAATCTGTGGGCTTTTTTTGTTATCTGGATGCAGCGTCACGTTGCTTTTTATTTTAAATTTTGATTAAGTTTAGGAGGGGTGATTATGAGGTTTGAAAAATATCATGGATTGGGAAATGATTTTATCATTGTAGGTGAAGGAGAGATAGGGACAGATTTAAAATATTCTGAACTGGCTAAAAATATTTGTGACAGGAAGACTGGTATTGGTGCTGATGGGTTAATTATTGTTTCTAAAGATGAAAACAATAATAATGAAATGATCTTTTATAATGCTGACGGAAGTTTTGATACTATGTGTGGAAATGGATTTAGATGTTTTTGTCTTTATTTAAAAAATCACAATTTAATAAGTAAAGATGATTTAGTAGTTAGAACAGGGGCGGGAATTTTAGAAGCGAAAATTATCAACTCCGATCCCTTTATGGTAAAGGTTAATATGGGAAGGGAAAATTATCATCACGAGTCCATTAAATTTAATTCTCAAAGGGAGTTATTTAATGAAAATATAGTGGTAGAGGGAAAAGAATTTCATATCACTTCTTTATTTATGGGAACTACTCATACTGTAGTTTTTGTAGAGGATATTTCCAATGAATTTGTAGATAAATACGGTCCCCTTATAAATGACTTTAATTTTTTTCCAATAGATACCAGTGTTAATTTTTGTAAGATAGAGGAAGGTAAATTAAGGATAAAAACATGGGAGAGAGGAGTCGGACGGACACTGGCATGCGGGACAGGAAGCTGTGCATCAGCAATTGTAGCTAAAAGACTGGATCTTATGGGAGATAATGTGGTGGTTCAGCATTTATTGGGAGACTTGGAGATTGAACTGGGAGAAGATGTATATATGATAGGAACTGGAGTTAAGATAGCTTCCGGTCATTTTGAAAATCAACAATAAAACTTTAGACTAAAATAAAAAATAGGAATTCTAATATGGTAAATTCCTATTTTTTATACACGTTATAGCCTATGTTCCTCGTGTCCTTCTATCTCATCCTTATGATCTCCCTCTGAAGTAACTGTTCGAACGACATATTTGCTGGAGGAGTCGTTATAAAATTTATATTTGTAGCTGCCGTCCATATGAGAAGAAACCCAAACCCCTGTACAGAGAGGGGTTTCATCCCGATAAAGTGTCCAATTATCATAATCTTTAGTGACTGCATAATCACCATTGGCAAAGATTTCAATCTCTTTTCCAAAACACAGCTCCTTCTCCTCATCTACCAGGTGATGAACATCGTGTTTATCACAGTAAGTATAGTAATTTTCATGATTTGGAACTTTTTCAATAGTTTTTATCTCCACTTCCGATATGTGATCCATCCATTTTTTCATATTATACCTCCAGACTAGCTAAAATAATTTTTTATATAAGGTCGGTTCGATACAGATAGAAATATATCTGTATTATATATAGATATAGAAAATCAATAAAATTCCTTTAAAATTTAGATTTTAATTTAATTTTAAAATCTGCTATAATTAAGTGTATGATTTTGATGTTAATTGTGCTTAAAATCTATATTAAAATTTGAAAAAAGGAGAATTTAGATATGAAAACATTAAAAGAATGTATACTCAAAGCAAGGGAGAAATATAAAAAGGGTATATTTGTCAAATCAACTTTGAGAAATTATACATATGATGAAATAATAGAAAAAGTTTTAAAATGGGCTGGATATTTAACGAAAATAGGGATAAAAAAAGGAGACAGGATAGGAATAATAACTCCTAAATCTGTGGAGCAGTTAAAATCCCTTTATGCCGTATGGATGGCAGGAGGAATTGTTGTTCCCATAAATGAAAATAGCAGGGAGGCGGAATTAAAGTTTATACTGGAGGATGCAACTCCTAAAGTTATTTTAACAATTTCTTCATTGGAGGAAAAAATTAAAAATATCTATCCAGAGGCAAGGATTGTTCTGCTGGAAAAATTAGATGAATTATCTAAAGGTTCAATCTATAGAGAGGAATGTGAAACTAATTCAGAAGATACCGGAGCTCTGATATATACCAGTGGTTCTACCGGGAACCCAAAAGGTGTAATGCTTACTCATAAAAATTTGGTTAGTAATGGAAAGTCTATTGTTAATATAAAAAAATTAACAACCGATGACTGCCTCTATTCGATCCTGCCCTATTGGCATAGTTTTTCCCTGGCTGTAGAAGTTATAGGGTCTATAAGCAGTGGATCCAGCCTGGGATTTACAGAAAATTCAAAGAATTTCGTTGGAAACATCCCTCTATTTAACCCTACTATAATACTGGCTGTGCCCAGGATACTGGAAATAATAAAGGGAAGTATAGAAAAGCAGGTAAAAAATGCTGGAGCAGAATCACTGAAAAGCTATGAAAAATTGTTACAAGTTGCACCATTTGTAAAGGGGGATAGGTTTGATTTTATTCCCAATGAAGAATATAGACAGATCTATGATATCTTGGATAAAAAATTATTGGTGAAAATCAGATCTGTTTTTGGAGAAAATCTCAAAGAATTTATCTCTGGAGGAGCGGCACTGGATATAAATCTCCAAAGATATTTTGGTTATTTAGGAATACCTGTGATGCAGGGGTATGGGCTCTCTGAAGCTACACCAGTTGTCAGTGTAGATAGTTTAGAGGACTACTGTTACGGGAGTTCTGGAAACTTATTGGAGTGGCTGACAGATCAGCCATTTGGTGATTTCACCTTTTTAGATGAATTGGGAAATAGAGGGAAAGATCTTAAGGGGGAGCTGCTTTTAAAGGGCAGCTGTGTTATGAAAGGGTATTGGAATCATAGGGATGAAAGTGCCAAAGTTATAAAGGATGGCTGGCTCCATACTGGGGATACAGGTTATTATAAGGGGAGAAAATTATATATAAGCGGCAGAAAAACCAACATGATAGTTTTAAAAGGCGGCGAGAATATCCACCCGGAATTTATTGAGAATGAATTGAAAAAGTCAGATTTTATAGATGACGTAATGGTTATAGGAGATGGATGTAAAAATTTATATGCATGTTTGACAGTTCCAGAAAATTATGACGGAGTACATGAGGGGGAATTAAATATCTTATTGAAGAGTGAGGTGAAAAGGCTGACCAGTCACCTGGTTCCTTATCAAAAGCCTAAAGATATATTGTTGGTTTCCAGATTTACTGTAGAGGATGAAACTTACACAGGAACCATGAAGGTGCGAAGACATATGGTGAATAAAAGGGAAGGTAAAAAAATCCATAGATTTTTAGAGGAAGCGGGAGAAAAGACAGATTCCGGTGATTTTAAAAATTAAGGATGAAAAAGCTTGGATTAATTACAGAAAAAATGTATTAAAAATCATTTGAAAAATTTCACTCTAAAGGAATAACTGTTTATTTTTAGTAGTTAATAATATTGAAATCAATAAAGTCATTATTTTATTTATATTGTTATGCAATTTATAGTTAACTGTTAATTAGATAGATTGGTATTATGAGAGGGGGAGAAAAATGAGAAGTTTGATAAGAGCTCTGTGGTATGGTGATATTCCTTTGGTGATAACATATTGGCAGTTTGGTGTAATTGCCAATATATTTTTTAATATTATTTTTGCTTATATCGAACATGAAAATATCGGATTTTCTACAAAAGTTGGTTTTATATTTGTGTTTATTTTAAATGTTTTTGTTTTTATTTATACTGTTTTTATATGTGTTGCAATCTGGAGAAGTGCTAATAAATATGAGGGTCTACAGAGATATGCAATTCTCGCTAAGATCTCTGTACTGTCTGGTGCAGTAGAAGTTATTGGGGTCGTATTGGAGATGTTTGGTAATTTTAGATAAAGGTGGATAAAAAAATGGTGACATTTAGATATCAAGAATAAATTTATGGAGGTGTTTTTTATGAAAAAAGAATTTTTAGAAATATTAATGAAGAAAGATCATTTTCCGTGTAAATTAGATAAAAAAGATGGTGAATTACTGAAAAAATTATTTAAAAAAGATATAAAATTTCAAATGGATTCTCTAAATACAAAAAAAATTGATGATCTAGAATTTAGGTATACTTATGAGGAGGAGGGAATAAAATATATCCTTTTAGAGGAATACATTTTCAAAGAGGGGGAAACATTTTTATCTCTGGAAAATTCCATAGGGGTCGATTATTATTTTAACAAGATATAGCCTTATTCTGTTGGTATTTGCGTACAGTGGAATATGTTTTGGTAGAGACCCTCTACCTTCTCTAGAGGGCAGAACAATAAAAATTCAGGAAGATGATTCTCTCCTGGCTAGGATAAAGGTAGGGATACCAACAGAGTTTTATAGGAGGTTGGAGTTTGAAACAGGGGAAGCAGCCTATATTTCTATAGGAGTAAGCACAAAAATAATCCCTTATTATGCAAAAATAAAATATTTATTGGATCCAGAGGATCAATCTTCCCCCTGTTATTTGTTTTCAGCGGGAGTTAACTTAGTTGAAGGAGAGGGCGTAGATTTAGATAAGTTTTTGAATGATTTTAACCAGATGGTAAATTATGGAGTTGGTGTTGGTATTACCGTTAAAAATGTTGAGTTTGAGATATTATATGGAAAATATAACTACCAAATTATTGAAGTGACTCAGCAAGAGGAAGAAAATATATATAATTCAACAAGATTAACATTCAACTGTAAATATAGATTTTGAGCACTCAGGTGCTCTTTTTTTATGGACTTTTTACAGGCCTTATTGTATAATTTCACAGACTGTGTAAAAATCTTGTAAATTACATGTAAAGATTATGTAAAAAAACGTAGAAATAATTATTTAAAGGAGTAAAGAAATGGGGAATGCATTGAATATAATGCTGAATGTAGTTGGTGGATTAGGAATTTTCTTATATGGAATGGAAAATATGGCTCATGCAATGCAAAAAGTAGCGGGAGATAAATTAAAAAATGTAATTGCAATTGTGACTAAAAACAGGTTTTTAGGTGTTTTAGTGGGAATAATAATTACAATTTTAGTTCAATCTTCATCTGTAACGACAGTTATGGTAATTGGATTTGTAAATGCCAGTTTGATGAACCTGACTCAAGCTTTAGGGGTTATTTTGGGAGCCAATATAGGAACTACTGCTGTAGGTTGGCTGCTTATTTTGAAAGTAGGGAAATATGGACTTCCTTTAGCAGGGATCGGTGCTATCATCGGAATGTTTGCCAAAACTGAAAAAGGCAAAGAAAAATCAAAATTAATGATGGGAATAGGTTTGATATTCTTTGGAATGGAGCTTATGAAAAATGGGTTTGAGCCCCTTAGAGCTATGCCTGAATTTGTTGAAATGTTTCAAAAATTCCATGTAACAGGAATAGGAAGTGCATTTTTAGTAGCTATGGTAGGAGCTTTCTTAACTGCAGTGGTACAAGCTTCGGCAGCTACTTTAGGAATTACTATAATGTTAGCCAGTCAAGGGTTGATCGATGCACAAACTGGTGTAGCTATAGTGATGGGATTAAATGTCGGAACTACTATTACGGCATTTTTAGCATCATTTGGAGCCAAAGCTAATGCAAAAAGAGCAGCTTATGCACATACGATTATTAATATTTTTGGACTGTTATGGGTACTTCCGATATATGGAATATATACTAATATGATAGGTCATATTGTAGACCCTAGTGTAAATATAAGTGGTTTTTTAGCAGCGGCTCATACAATCTTTAATGTTACCAATGCAATCTTATTTATATTTTTGCTGACACCACTGGCTAATTTTTTAAAGAAATTAATCCCAGATGATGAGGTGAAGGTAAAAAAATATACACATCTAGATGTGAGGATGCTGGAAACTCCTACTTTAGCCATTGAACAGACAAAGGCAGAGGTAGGTTCTATAGGTGAGGATATAAAATTATCTTTAGAGATGGTAAAAAAAGTAATAGATAAAAATCTTTCAAAAAATTCTGATGAAATAGCAGAGGTATTTAGAATTGAAGAAAAAGCAGATATGGTTCAAAAAGAAGTAGCGGAATTAAATTCACAAATTTTAGGACTAGATATAGAACAGCACTTTGTTATGGTTACAAGAAAAAATATAGCTATCTGTGACCAATATGAGTCTTTAACTGACTATGCTGAGAGAATTATGAAAGTATATTCCAGGTTAAAAGAAAATGATTTAGTTCTCAATAAATATAAAAAAGAAGATATCTTTATGCTGCATGATGCAGTAGCGGATTTCTTTGAGTTGGTAAACAATGCATATATAACAAATAATGCAGATATAACAATGGAAGCGGTAAAAAAATCTACTGATATTACCAACATGTATAGAAAAGCTAGAAAGAGTCATCTAGACAGAATGGCACGAGAAAAGCCAAAACCTATGTTGAGTACGGGACATATGGATATATTAAATTACTATAGACGTTTAAGTGACCATATGTTAACAGTAGTAGAGATAATGAATATATAGATATAAAAGAGGTTTCCATATTCCATGGGGATCTTTTTTATTTATTGTTAGATAATTCGGAATTCGAAAAATGAAATAACGAAAAACATACACTTTTTGAAATAGTATTAGCTTTTTTTCAATTAATATGTTACACTGTGATGTTAATTTAAATAAAGGTGGACTCAAATTGTATTGATTTTAAGATCGAATGAATACCCACGTATGGAATAAATTGTTTGTAAAAGCATTATATAGAGCATAAAATTTGATCCCGCCTTAATAAAACATAAGGATGTGAACTATGGAAAAAATGGTAGAATTTAGAAAATTAGGATTGTCGGATAAGACATTAGCAGCGTTAGAAAAAAAAGGATTTGAAAAGCCAAGTCCAATACAGGCACTTACTATCCCGGCTCTTCTTAACGGTGAAAAAGATGTAATCGGTCAAGCACAGACTGGAACAGGTAAAACAGCAGCTTTCTCATTACCTATCTTAGAAAAGATGGATGAGAACAAAAGAGGAGTAAAGGCAATAGTTTTAGCTCCTACAAGAGAGTTAGCTATCCAAGTAGCAGAAGAGATCAACTCTTTAAAAGGTGAAAGAAGATTATCAGTACTTCCAGTATATGGTGGACAAGCTATGGACCAACAGATCAGAGCTCTTAGAAGAGGAGTAGATATCGTAGTTGGAACTCCAGGAAGAGTACAAGACCATATCAGAAGAAAAACTTTAGCGATAGATAACTTAGATTTCTTCATCTTAGATGAAGCAGATGAGATGTTAAACATGGGATTCGTAGAGGATATCGAAACTATCTTAGCAGCAACTAACGATGATAAGAAAATGTTATTCTTCTCAGCAACTATGCCTAACGAAATTTTAAAAGTAGCTAAAAAATATATGGGTGAATTTGATGTAATGAGAGTTAAAGCCACTGAGCTTACAACTAAAAATACAGAACAAATTTACTTTGAAGTAAGAGATGGAGATAAATTCGAAGCTCTTTGCAGAGTTGTAGATGTAGAAGTAGACTTCTACGGAATCGTATTCTGTAGAACTAAAAATGATGTAGATGGTGTAGTAAGCAAACTTATCGAAAGAGGATATGAAGCTGAAGGAATCCATGGAGATATATCACAAGCCCAAAGAGAAAGAACTCTTAGAAAATTCAAAACTAAAAACATAAATATCTTAGTAGCTACAGACGTAGCAGCAAGAGGAATAGATGTAAATGACCTTACTCATGTAATCAACTATTCTATACCACAAGAAGCTGAGGCATATGTACATAGAATCGGTAGAACTGGTAGAGCAGGTAAAAAAGGTGTGGCTATAACATTTGTTACTCCTAGAGAGATGGGAAAATTAAGCAGAATCAAAAGAGTAGCTAATGCAGAGATCAGAAAATCAACTATCCCTGAAATAGAGGAAGTTTTAAAAGCTAAGAAAGAAAGTTTATACGCTTGTGTAGGAGAGATCATTGCAGAGAAAGATTTCTCAGTATACTCTGAAATGGCAACTGAATTATCTGTAGAAAGTAATCCTATAGATGTAATCGCAGCTCTATTAAGACATGTATATGATGATGAATTCGATAAGGAAACTTATAGAAAAATCAGAAACAACATGAGATCAAATGAAAGAGGCGATAGAGGCGATAGAAGAGATAGAGATGATAGAAGAGATGGAAGAAGAGATGATAGAGGCGGTAGACAAACTCTAGATAACCAGACTAGATTATTTATCGGAATGGGTAAAAAAGACAACTTAGATGCTAAAAAATTATTAGCTATAGTTAATAAGGAAGCTAAAGTTCCAGGAAGAAAGATCAAAGATATCAAAATCATGAATGAATTTTCATTTATGACGGTTCCGTTTTCTGAAGCAGAGGATATTATCCATGCATTAAACGCTACTAGAAAAGGTGGAAGACCATTAGTAGAAAAAGCTAAGAACTAATATTTTTTAAGGGGAGGGAATTGTACCTTCCCTTTTTTAATGTTTTATTTTCCAGGGATATAGTATATAATATAAGGAGTATCACTTATAAAATTAAAGTAGATTAGTCGTTGAGGTTAGACTTGAAAAATTAAGAAGGAGTTGAAAAAAAATGAAAACGATAAAAATATTTACATTTAGTATAGTGATAATATTTTTTTTGGGAATGAGCACCTATTATTATGAAATCCATATGAAAAAAGTAGATATAAAAAAAGAGGTTGAATTTGCAAGGGGAGAAAGTGTAGGAGAGTTTTTGGATAAAGTTGGGATAAAACAAGACATTTTTTTAAAGATATATTTTAGAGTATCAGGGGTGTCCAGTGAGATAAAGGCCGGGTATTATAAGTTAGACAGGGAATATACAATATCAGAGTTTTTTAAGATCTTAAAAGAAGGGCGTTTTCAGATGATCAAAGTGACCATTCCAGAGGGATTTACAGTGGAACAGATAAAAAAACTCTTAATATCTAAGGGAATGATCACTGAGGTGGAATTTCAAAAAATCTTAAAGGAAGTTAAATTTCCATACCCTACTCCTAACAATAACTTTGAAGGATATTTTTTTCCTGAAACATATTATTTCGCTATGGGATCAAATCCCAGGGTAATAATAGATACCATCTTAGGAGAGTTTTTAAGGGAATTCCCGGTAGAGAACTACGGAAAAAATGAAAAAGATAAACAGAATTTTTATGAAAAACTGATCTTAGCCTCAATTATAGAAAGGGAAGCGGTATTGGATATAGAAAAACCTCTGATTGCATCGGTATTTTACAACAGGATAAAGAAAGGGATGAGGCTGGAATCTGATGCCACGGTAAACTATATATTTGGATATGAAAAAAGAAGGATCTACTATAAAGATCTCAAGATAGAATCTCCGTATAATACCTATCGAAATCATGGATTGCCCCTTGCTCCCATTGGAAACCCTGGAAGTTTAGCTATAGAAGCTAGTCTGAACCCCGCCAGTACAGGATATTATTTTTTTGTAGCCACATATGATGGGACAAATAGTCATCATTTTACAAAGACATACAGGGAACATGTGAACTATCAGAAAGAGAATAAGAATAAACCAAAATAGAGAAGGGGTAAATAAATATGAAAAACATAACACTTTTAGGGATAAACAGTAAATTTGTTCATACAAATTTAGCTATCAGATATATAAAAAAAATGATAGAACAGGTGGAGGGATATAACCTTACCATGGTGGAAAGCAGCATCAATAACCAGCTGCCAAATATTATCAGAGAAGTAATAGAATCAAAACCAGAGATATTGTTGGTATCTACATATATTTGGAACAGGGAATTTGTATTCAAAATAATAGTGGAATTAAAGAAGATAAATCCCAATCTGAAGATCTATCTAGGCGGGCCGGAAGTGTCATATAATGCTGCAGAGGTAATGGAAACTTACAGTGAGGTAGATGGAATAATAGAAGGAGAGGGAGAAAAAATAATAACCAACCTCCTGCAAAAAGAGGAAAAAGATGTCTTGGGGCTTTATTATAGAGATGAAAAAAATAAAGATGATATAAAGTTTAACGGACATGAAACTCCCATAGAAAATTTAGATATAATACCATTTCCCTATGAAAATTGGGAATTAATGGAGAACAAAGGTAAGATATTTTACTATGAATCCACCAGGGGATGCCCATTCAGGTGCTCATACTGTATGTCTTCCATAGAAAAAAGTGTGAGAAGTTTCAGCCTGCCCAGGGTAAAAAGAGATCTTATGACATTTTTAGATGCAGGGGTGAATTTAGTAAAATTTGTAGATAGAACTTTTAATTTAAAGAAAGATCACTATATAGAAGTATGGAAATTTTTAATAGAAAACTACAGGCCGAATACTACATTTCATTTTGAGATAAGTGCAGATTTATTTGATGATGAGGTAATAGAATTTTTAACTACAGTGCCAAAAGAACTATTTCAATTTGAGATAGGGGTGCAGACCATCAATGACCGTACTATGAAGTTGATCAGACGTAAAAATGATTTAGAGAAATTATCGAAAAATGTAGTGGCTATAAAGGATAATATCCATCTGCACCTTGACCTCATAGCAGGTCTGCCAAAAGAAGATTTTGAGACCTTTAAGAGTTCATTTAACTATGTGTATGATTTAAAACCTGAGATGATTCAATTGGGATTCTTGAAGATCCTGAGAGGTACCGAGATATCCGGCCAGATAGAGGAATTTGACTATAAATATATGGGATTTCCACCCTATGAAGTTATATCCAACGATGACATTACCTATGAAGAACTCCTAAAATTAAAGGATGTAGAGGAAGTATTAGACTTTTACTATAATTCAGGTGACTTTATAAAGAGTGTGGATTATCTGATAAATAATTTTTATAGTTCACCCTTTGAATTTTATCTGGACCTGGCTGATTTCTATGAGGAAAAGGACCACTTTAAGGTATCCCATAAAAAATTAGCTATCTTTAACTTTTTGGTGGATTTCTACAATGAGAAGAAGTTTGGAGATGGTGAAAGAAAAACTAGGTTTATAGAATATCTAAAATTTGATTATATCAATTTAGGGAAACCGGGAAAATATCCAGAGTGGTTTATATCCTCTAAGGATAGAGACCATTACCATGAAGTGGTGGAAAAACTGGTGGAGGAATCAAAATTTAAAAATAACAGGCAGGGATTTAAAAATACAGAGATGGAGGAGTTTGATATAGACATCTTCACAGGTGAAAGAAAAAAAACAAAATTGTTATTTATATATGAAGGAAAAGAAACTAAAATACAGGAGTGTTAGGATGAAATTACTCTATATATTTTTATTTATTGGTCTGACAATCTATGGGGAAGAGTATATACAGGATGATCTAATAGTAGGAATCAATCGTTTTAAAGGAAAAAAAATATATATAAGCTCAGAGAATGAAAGTGCTGTTATAGAGATAAAATCGAACGAATATTATACCCATGAGTTAAAACCCGGGGATATCCAAACTATATCAATGAGCGGAGATAAGATAAAATTTAAAGATAAAGAATCTCCTAAGATCTACCTATACAAGGGGGCTCCCGAAACAATTATAAAGATCAGTCTGGACGGAAAAACATTCAGCAGATATAGGGGGGATTTTGAATTTATTCCCTATAAAAACAATGTGCTGCCGTTAAATAGTGTCCAATCAGAGGATTATATATATTCTGTAGTTCCATCGGAGATAGGGCATTATTTTCCTGAGGAAGCTATAAAAGCCCAGAGTTTAGCTGCCAGGTCGTATCTATATTATGGATTGAGGTATTCAAAATATGATGAATTTGACCTGTTTGACAATGTAAATTCTCAGATGTACCTGGGAATGGACAGGGAAAATCAGAAGATAAACTCATCCATAGATACTACCCGTGGAAAGGTTATATTATATGACGGGGAACCGATAAATGCTCTCTACTATTCTACCAGCGGGGGGGTAACAGCTAATAATGAAGATGTATGGGGAGGGAATTCCACCCCATACCTCCGATCGGTCAATGACAGGGGGAATGAATCCAAGTCACCCAGATTAAAGTGGGAAGTTAAAATTTCTAAAAATGAAATTTCTAAAAAATTTGGATTCGGGGTAAGTGGTCTCAAAGTCATGGAGGTCAAAAGTAACAGGGTAAGTAAGATCAGGGTATACGGGGATAAAAACCAGATTATAACAGGGAACAAATTTAGGAGTATAGTTGGATATGGGAAGGTATACAGTACTCAATTTAGGGTGAAATCCAGCGGAAACTACTTTGTATTCACTGGAAAGGGATCAGGACACGGAGTTGGGATGAGTCAATATGGTGCCTATGGTCTCTCTAAAAAAGGAAAAACCTATGAGGAGATACTCAAACACTACTATAAGGGTGTGGAGATAAAGGAGTATAAGAAAAACTAACTAAACCTCACCCAATAAACACCAATAACTAACAATTCAGAATTATCAATGAAGAACCTAAGAACTAAAAGATTTAGACATGAATTAACACGAAGTGCACAGAGGAAAAGAAAGAGAGCTCGCAAAGGGGATCAAAACCTTAGTGAGCTTAGTGTAAGGGTTTTTAATCTGTGCTAATCAAAGCTGCTATCAGATCTAATCCGCGTTCTATTAAATTTGTGAAAATTAGTGTAGATTAGTGGCAAAAAAATATAATAATTAGGTATAGATGTAAAATTAGGTAAAAAAGGAAGTGTATTATGGATTTAAAAAAATTTGAAAGACTAAACAGTGAGAAAAAACTGATAGAATATGGAGATAGGATAATTATAGCCATGTCTGGGGGACCGGATTCAGTATTTTTATATAACCTCCTAAAAAAAATAAAAGATAAGATGGATCTTAGAATATACTTTGCCCACATAAATCACGGCCTCAGGGGAAAAGATAGTGACGGGGATGAAAAATTTGTTATAAAATTAGGAGAATCAGAAAAGGTACCTGCCTACACAAAAAAAGTTGATATCAAAGAATATGCTAAACTCCACGGTTTATCTGAAGAGGAAGCCGGGAGGGAAGTGAGATATGGTTTTTTTAGGGAATTAAAGGATCGATTAGGAGCCACCAAGGTAGCTCTTGCTCACAATGAAGATGATTTGGTAGAGACCTTCATGTTTCGTCTTATCCGTGGGACATCTTTTAAGGGTTTAGAGGGAATTCCGGTGGTGAGGGAATTTTTTATACGGCCTGTTTTAAGTTATAGAAAAGAGGATATCTTAAAATATTTAGATGAAAATAAAATAGGATACTGCATCGATAAGACGAATTTTGAGAATATTTATACTAGAAATAAGATCAGGTTAGATTTAATTCCATCTATAGAAAAAGAATATAATATTAATTTTAAAGAAAAAATAATAAATTTAATTTCAGATATAGGGGAGTTTAATGGTATTATTAATAGTAACTTGAAAAAGTACACAAAAAATGATATTTTAGATGTAAGGGAACTAAAAAAAGAGGAAAAGTTTATTCAACGGACCATTATCTCGGAATACCTGCAAAAATTTGATATATCTGTGAATAGAAATAAAATACTTGAAGTACAAAAGCTTATCTATGCTGATGGAAGCAAGGAAATATATGGAAATTACAGATACCGTATCAAAAAGACATATGATATTCTAGAAGTAGTAGAAGTGGAAAAAATAAAATTTAATGATCAATTAATTGAAAAATTAACTGTTCCTGGAAGTGTTCTTTGGAATAACTACAAGATCAGTGCTGAATTAATTAATGAAGATCAAAAATCCAAAGAAGGAAAAAATGAATTTTATTGTAAACTAAGAAAGGATGATATTTTAACAGTCCGTTCAAGAAAAAATGGGGATAAATTTTACCCTGTTGGGATGCACGGAAGAAAGAGATTAAAAGATTTATTTATCGACTCTAAGGTTCCAAAAGAGGAGAGGGATTTTATTCCAATTATTACTAATTTGGATGAAATTCTATGGGTAGGGGGAATTAGAGGAGACAGGCGTTTTGAAGATTTAAAAAAGAATACTGCAAAACTAAAAATTGAAAAAATTGAGGAGGTTGACTTCGGTGGAAAATAACAACAACAATGATTTAAAGGATGATTTAAAAGACGGTTTAAAAGATGAAAAAAAAGATGAAAAAAAGAAGGAAAATGTAGAGGATAAGGACACTGAGTACAATGAATTAGAGGAAAGAAAGAATGAGCTTAAAGAGAGATTGAAATACGGCATGAGAAAAAAGAAAGGTAAAAAAACTAATAATGAAAATGGTGAGAAGGGTTCTAAAAAAGAACCACAAAAGAAATTTAACTTTAAAACAGTAATAATGCTGTTATTCGTTGTCACAATAATTATGTCACTACCATCAATGATGGATAGTGCTAAAACGAAAGATCAAAAGATAATTAGTTATACAGAGTTTTTGAAAAAAGCTAACAATGGAGAATTTAAGGTAGTTCAAGAAAAAGAAGGTTATGTAATCGGAAAAAAACAACTAGAAGATACATCGGCATTCAGAGCTAGAATGATATCCAACAGAGTTTCCCAAGATCCTAACCTTATGAAAGCCTTGACTCAGACAAGTGTTGAGATAAAGTCTGAAGATCCTGCTAAGACACCACTTATCGTTCAAATACTTATCTCATGGTTCCCGATGTTATTGCTTGTTGGAATCTGGATATTTATGATGAATAAGATGAAGGGTGGATCAAATAGCGGTCCTAGTGTATTTAATATGGGGAAATCCAGAGCCAAAGATAATGGTGAAAATATCTCCAATGTTAAATTTGATGATGTAGCAGGTATTGAGGAAGCTAAGCAGGAATTGGTAGAGGTTGTAGATTTCTTGAAAGAACCTGAAAAATACAAAAAAATAGGAGCAGCTATACCTAAAGGTGTATTATTGTTAGGAGCACCAGGAACAGGTAAGACTCTATTAGCAAGAGCAGTAGCAGGAGAAGCAGCAGTGCCATTCTTCACTATATCTGGTTCTGAATTTGTAGAGATGTTCGTAGGAGTAGGAGCCTCTAGAGTAAGAGATCTATTTAATAAAGCTAGAAAAGCAGCACCTTGTATCGTATTTATCGATGAGATAGATGCAGTAGGAAGAAAGAGGGGATCTGGTCAAGGTGGAGGAAACGACGAGAGGGAACAAACTTTAAACCAACTCCTGGTAGAGATGGATGGATTCAGCAGCGAAGAAACTATAATAGTAATCGCTGCAACTAATAGACCTGAGATCTTAGATAAAGCTCTTATGAGACCGGGAAGATTTGACAGGCAGGTTGTAGTAGATAAACCTGATATCAAGGGAAGAGAAGCTATATTACATGTACATATTAAAGGGAAAAAAATAGGAAAAGATGTAGATCTGCATACACTGGCTAAAAAGACTCCTGGATTTGTAGGAGCAGACCTTGCCAACTTATTAAATGAAGCGGCTATACTGGCAGCCAGGCAGCATAGAGATATTATTATGATGGAAGATTTAGAGGAAGCATCTGAAAAAGTTTCCATTGGTCCTGCTAGAAAATCAAGGGTAACAGTGGAAAAAGAAAAAAATATAGTTGCATACCATGAAGTGGGACATGCAATGATTCAAACTTTCTATAAAGACACAGTAGATCCTGTTCATAAGGTAACTATAGTACCGCGTGGAATGGCAGCTCTTGGCTATACAATGAGTTTACCAACAGAAGATAGATACCTGAGAAGTAAAAAAGAGTATCTGGCTGATATCAGAGGATTGTTAGGTGGAAGAGCTGCTGAAGAGGTAGTCTTTGGAGATATTACAACTGGAGCCAGTAACGATATAGAAAGAGCTACAGGAATAGCCCATGCTATGGTAACTAAATTAGGGATGTCTGATAGATTTGGACCTGTACTATTGGATGCTACCAAAGAGGGAGATATGTTCCAAAATAAGATCTATGGAGAAGAAACAGCAAAATCTATAGACGAAGAGATCAGAAAGATGATCAATGATGCCTATGATGAGGTAAAAACTACCCTTAGAGATAATTATGACCTATTGGATAAGATCTCTAAATCTTTATTGGAAAGAGAGACAATAACAGGAGAAGAACTTAATATCCTTATGAGTGGAGGAGAATTAGAGCCATTAAAACCATTAAAAGATGTAGTAGCTAAGGGAATAGATGAACTAAAAGAAGAATTAACTAAAAAGGAAAAAGAAGAATTAGCTAAAAAGAAAAAAGAACTAACTTCTGATTCAGATAATTCTCCTTTAGAAGTTGAGGAAACTGAAACTGAAAACGAAAACGAAACTAAAGATGAAAGTGAAGATGAAAAAACAGATACAGATATAAAAGAAGAAGAGAAATAATATAAAAGGGTTACCTTAAAAAGGGTAGCCCTTTTTCTAAGAAAATAAAAGTAGGAGGAAAAGGATGAAGGAAAAAAGTTATGAAATTTCTAAAATAGCTATAAATATGGTGCTTACAACCAGGGAAGAGGAAAAAAAATTAAAGGAAGAATACAAAAAAAATGGAATATTAACAGCAGCGGTAAATATAGGCGGGAAGATGCCGGATATGACCATTAAAATAGTAGAAAATTCCATAGTGGCTGCAATAAAAAATGGATTAGTAGAAGATAACAGGAGTCATAACGGGATCATAATAGGAGCTGTAAGGGATGCTCTAAATCAAGTTAGCAGTAAGACTAATGGTTTTAATGTAGGAGGTAAGATTTCACTGGTAAGGATAGACGAGGATATCTCTGTGGCAGTACTGTTAAATATTGGGATATTACATCTAAATGAAGTAGCCATTGCTACAGCACATAGAATAATAAATAAATAAGATCAAAGGCTACGATATATAGTTTCATAATTCATGTATTTTATTATATAGCTCTATTTCATTATACAAGGAGATATTATGAGGTTTAAAATAGTTATTTTTTTATTTGGATTGATGTTTTTGACGGGATTTTCAGAGGCAATGGGGTATCACAAACTAAAAATATTGGAACAGAAGATATCGGGAAAGGAAATAGAATTAGAAAAATTAAAAGTTCTACACCAGGAAGTCTTAGAAAAAAAAGAAAATATGGAAAGACCTCCTAAGATAGGTCTGGTTCTCAGCGGAGGAGGAGCCAAGGGAGCTGCCCATGTAGGTGTATTAAAGATCTTAGAAGAGTATAATATCCATATAGACTATATAACCGGAACAAGTTTCGGTAGTATTGTAGGAGCTCTTTATGCTGCTGGTTATACAGCAGATGAGATAGAGAAAATCATACTTAATATAGACTGGGATTCATTTAAAAACGATAACCAGGCCAGGAAGTACACTTCTATAGTTGATAAGGATAAGCGGGAAAAATATTGTTTTAATTTAGAAATAGATGAAAACTGGAAATTAAAATTTCCAAAGGGTGTATTGACTGGAAGGGCATTTTATTTGGAGTTGAAATCACTCTTTATAAGAGTAGAAGAAGTAGATGATTTTGATAATCTGCAGATACCATTTAGAGCCATTGCCACCAATATTAATACTGGAGAGAGACAGGCTATAGGAAAAGGAGATTTAGCCAAGGCAGTATTTATGAGTATGACTATTCCAACAATTTTTGAACCTGTAAAAGATGATGGTGAGTTTTATATAGACGGTGGGTTAGTAGATAATTTACCTGTTCAAGAGGTTTTAAATATGGGAGCCGATATTGTCATTGCAGTAGATATAAGTGCTGATGAAACTATAATTAAAGAAAATTCTAATTTAGTTGAAATAATGGATAAAATATCAACCTATAGGAGTGAAAAAGAGTTTAAAGAAGCTACAGAGTTGGCCGATATATTGATAGTACCAGATGTGAAAAAAACTTCGGTAGCAGATTTTTCAAATTTAGAAACTCTTATAGAAATGGGAGAGAGAGAAACAAAAAAACATAGGGAAGAGCTGGTGAAATTAAGCAGAAGTAAATCAAAAAAAACACCTGAATCAAAAGATATAAATAATGAAGAAATAGAATTTGAAATAGATGAGGTAGTCCTTGTAGGAAATAAAAGTGTGACTAAAGAAAAAATATTGGGGATTTCTAGAAAGGGAATTCCAGGGAATTATACTCAGGAAGAATTAAATTTATGGATGAATAAGATAAATGCACTATATGTTATCAATAGATCTTTTTATAGAATAGAAGATAAAAAATTAACTATAGAAATCCAAGAAACTGAAACTAGATATTTGAGATTAGGGATCAATGCCAGCAGTGATTTTGGGGCTGCCATAGGGATAGCAACGGAAATCTCTACTTATGGACTCCTTGATAATGACTATATGGTAACGGCAGAAATATCTAAATACCCCAAGTTGGAATTTAGAGGAGTTTCTGAGTATAATTTTAAAGAAATCCAATATTTAAGTTCTATAGGTTTTGGTGCTAAAGCTAATCCCCTTTTTATATATGATAAGGCGGATAAAATTAGTGAATATGCTAATGAGAGTGTCTATATAGATGGAATACTAGGGACTGCTGTATTCAATTCATATTCTTTAGGGACTAAGATTGAATATATAATGTCTAAAAATGAATATGAAAGCGGTTCTAAAGAATTTAAATCTAAATCATCCTGGGATTATTATAAAGGATATATTTTCATAAAGTCAGACAGCAGGGATGATTCGCATTTTTCAGATGAAGGTGTAAAAAATGATCTGAGTTTATTTACAGGTGGAGATATTGAAGGCAGCGGAAGTGTTGAATTTAGCGGACTCTTATTTGATATGCATCAGCATATTCCAATTAAAGAAAAATTTAATCTCGAGTTATTTATCTCTGGGGGAAAGATGGATGGGACAGAAATACCGGAAAATGAGTATTTTAAAATAGGCGGGCTGAGAAATGATTTAAAAACAAATCTATTTTCCTTTTATGGAATGAATGCCATGAGGAAATATGCTGAAGAATTTTATATGGCAGGAATCAACCTAAGATATAAATTAAATGCGAGTGTGTATATCAATATGAAATACAATACTGTTACATATGATACTCCTACAGATTTAATAATAACTGAAGATAGTAAGGCAGGAGAAAATTTTAAACATGGAGTAGGAATTGGTCTGGGGTGGGATAGCTTAGTCGGGCCTTTAGAAATTGTGGTTTCCAATGATTCAGATGCAAGGGGAATGCTCTTATCAGCGTTTTTTGGTTATGAATTTTAAAAAGCTAAAAACATGAAAATTGACGTATCTTTAAATTCATGATAGAATAACTAAAGTTTTTTATATCTAAAATGTAGAATAAGTATTAGAGTATTAGAGTAGGAATTAGGTGTGAAAAGACTAAAGTATAGAAATTAGGAGTGTGGTATTAGTGAAGGAAATGAAAGAAACAAAATTACATGAAAAATATGGAATATCGGTGGCAACAGCAATGGTAATTGGAATAGTGGTGGGAATAGGAATATTCTTTAAGGCAGAGGCTATACTAAAAGCATCTAGTCTAAACCCGAAAGTTGCTATATTAGCGTGGGTATTAGGTGGAACTATTACCATCTTGGCAGGTTTAACAGCAGCGGAATTGGGAGCAGCTATCCCGGAAACAGGTGGACTAGTAGCTTATATCAGAAGAATTTACGGAGACTTTGCCGGATTTATGACTGGATGGATGCATGTAGTTTTATATCTGCCGGGGTTAGTGGCGGTACTGGCATATTATACCGGGTTCTTTGCGACTATATTTTTAGGAATAGAAAGCACTCCTACAAATGTAGCTATGATATCTATCCCGGCATTTATATCGGTCTTTGTTATCAATTTATTTATGGCTAAATCTGGTGGTAGGCTGCAGACTTTAGTAACAGCAGTGAAAATAATTCCACTGGCAGGATTACTTATTTTTGGTTTATTAAATGGAGCAAATCCAACACCATTTAGCGTGGCCCCAGGAATAGATTCACCATTTAGCATGAGTTTAGTATTAGCAGCATTGGTACCGGTAATGTTTGCTTATGATGGCTGGATGTTAGCTTGTAGTATAGGTGGAGAAATAAAAAATCCAACGAAAAACCTGCCTAGGGCAATTATCTTTGGATTAGGTCTGATTATAGTTTTATACGTAGGATTAAATATCGCTTTACTTAAGACTTTGCCGGCTAATTTACTGGCAGAACAGGGAACTGTAGGAGCAGCTAATCTTTTATTTGGACCAATTGCAACTAAAGCTATCTTTGGTGGAATAGTCATATCGGCATACGGGACATTAAATGGACTGACACTGGCAGGAATAAGATTTCCTTATACCCTGGCGATTGAGGGACATTTTCCTATGAAGAAGCATTTTTCAGAAGTAAGTACAAGGTTTGATACACCATTAAAATCTGGTTTTTTAATAGGGACGATAAGTTTTCTTTATCTGATAGCACCATTTATAATCGGAATGAGTATTGATATATTTGCTGACATTCCAGTAGCAATTATATGGGCTTTTTATTCAGTGTTGTTCATAGGACTCATCATACTGAGAAAGAAAGAACCTAATTTAGTAAGACCATATAAGGTTCCGTTATACCCAATCATCCCGGTACTGGCTGCAATTGGTGGAATAGGAATAACAATAAGTGCCACAGTAAATCAACCGTACTATATGTTATATTCTATAATTATAGTTTTATCAGGAATTCCATTTTATAGGAAAAAATAAATAAGTATAAAAAAGCTCCTAACTATAGTTAGGAGCTTTTAAAATTTACATTTTTTTATTTTAGAAATACGAAAAATACTAAGGGGTGGTCTAAATTATGAAAATAAAATTAGACAATTCTTGGTTAGAATTTTTAAAGGAAGAATTTCAAAAGGAGTATATGAATAATCTAAGTGATTTTTTAAAAAAGGAGAAAGGGGAAGGGAAATTAATTCTGCCGAAACCTTCCCAGTGGTTTAATGCTTTAAATTCCACTCCTTTAAATAAGATAAAAGTTGTTATTTTAGGGCAAGACCCCTATCCTACTCCAGGACATGCTCATGGGTTGTGTTTTTCAGTTTTACCGGATGTAAAGCCCCTTCCCGGGTCTTTAATAAATATTAATAAGGAATTATATGATGATTTAAAAATTGATAATAGCCATTCATCCTTCACCACTCTCAGCCTATAGGGGATTTTTTGGAAGCAGACCTTTTTCCAAAACTAATGACTATTTAAGATCCAAGGGAAGAGAGGCAATAAATTGGCAACTTTAAAGAGAAGAGGCTCAAAGAGCCTCTTCTTATATTTTTTATAATTTACCCAAGGCTAACAATCCAGCTTTTGTAATGAAATTATGCGGCTGGTTAAAGTGCGGGAGGAAAAATGTATCTGTAAGTGCTAACTTATCCATAGTATATCTTTCCTGTATAGCTAAACTAAAGAAATGTAATGCTAATGTAATATCTGAAGTAGATGCCATTTGTGCTCCTACAATTCTCTTGGTTTCCTTTTCCCAGACTACTTTTACTGTGATCTCATCATTTTCCGGCATGAAAGCAGATTTGATTAAATCTGTGAATTCAACCGTTTCAACATTCATTCCTGAACTTTTTGCTACACATTCAGTCAATCCGGTAGAGGATAAGGTCAATCCAAATATATGGATTGCGTTAGACCCCTGTACTCCCTGCATCTCAAGTGGTGTACCACAAACATTGTGACCTGCAACGATTCCTGTTCTGACAGCGTTAGTTGCAAGAGCAATATTTTCAAATTGTTCCGAGGCATTGTTGTATACGGTAGCACAGTCTCCTATTGCATAGACGTCTTTAATACTTGTTTCCATCCTGTTGTTAGTGAGGATAGCTCCTCTAGGTGTCAATTCGATACCTGTATCCGCTAAAATTCCTGTATTGGGTTTGAATCCAATAGACATGAGTACTAGGTCGGTATCGTACTCACCCTTAGTTGTGATGACTTTACTAACCTTCCCATCTCCTGCAAATTCAGTAACAGTTTCTCCTAATTGCATGATGATGCCATTTTTTTCTAAGTTAGCTCTCATCATCTCCTGGAAATTAGAATCGTAATATCTGTTTAGAACATCCATATCGTTGATTAAAGTAACTTCCTTTCCATTTTCTTTGAAAGCTTCTACTAATTCGATTCCTATATATCCGGCTCCTACCACAGTAACCTTCTTAATAGATGGGTCCTTTATCTTTTCAATTGCAGACTGTGCATTTTGGAAGATCTTAGCATACATAATGTTTTCTAAATCATGTCCCGGTAAAGGAGGTAAGATAGGCCATGATCCAATTGCAAAGATAAGCTTGTCATAAGTTTCAGTCTTCATTTCTCCAGTGTCTATATCTTCAACTTCTATAGTTTTTTTATCAAAATCTACATTTTTAAAATCATGCTTCATATGAACCTCTGCTCCAGCTTCACGGAGTGATTCAGGGGTAGCGTAGAATAACCCGTCTCCAGAATCAATTACTCCGCCGATCCACAGTGCCATTCCGCACCCTAAAAATGAGATGTTATCATTTTTATCATATGTAACTACCTCATGGGTATCTTTATATTTATTAGCTATCTCAAGGATGGAATGAGTTCCTGCATGGTTTGTTCCAATTACTACTACCTTTTCTTTTTTCATATTTATACACTCCTTTTGGTTTAATTATAATTTTATAATTATTACAATACTTATGTGATTAATATATCATTGAATGTACTTCATGTCAAATTATTTCTTTTGTTTTTTCTAAAAAACTCAATTCAACGTCTGAAATAGAAGTATAAAAAAAGAGCAACTCACAAGTAGATTTTCTACTTATGAGTCACCCTATATTACCCGTCATGTCCCTACTTTTCAACTATGAAAGCCAAAAATTTTAATTTTGTATCGCCTATATTTTCCAATGAATGGGAGTGCCCGGAACCTGTATAAACTAAATCTCCGGCACTGACTTCTTTTACCACACCATCATCGATAACCCTGCCCTGCCCTGCGATAATGTAGTAAAACTCCTCATCATCTATATGGGAGTGTTCTCCTATCATAGCTCCTATCTCAAGGTCGTTTGCCATGACGATTTTTATCTTATTGGTAATTTGATCACCTACAAGATATTGCATTCCATGGATAAGACCATGCCCCCCACGAGGTTTTTCACTGGTTACTTTTTTCGTGTCACATTCTCTGATTATCATAATTTATTGCCCCCTTTATATAAAAATTTTATTTGTTGTCACGAATTCCCCTTCCTTTTATGGTTCCCCCTAGGGGAACCAAAGTTTGGATATAAGAGAAAGATAGCATAGCTATCTTTCTCTTAACTTTTGAGGTTTTAAACCCTTAAATTAAAATTTTTCTTCACGTAATTCGTGACAGGTTATCTATACAAGTTATGCTCTCTTATATATTCTTCTACTTCTGGAGTTATATAATCTTCCAATGGTTCGTTGTTTTTTATTTTTTCCCTGATCAGGGTAGAGCTGATATTAAATAGTGGTGCTTCAATAGTCAGAAGGCCATGGATAGTGGACTGATAGCCCTTTCTTTTGAAAAAAACAAATTTACAGAGATCAACCATCTTTTCATAATTTTTCCAACTGGTTAGATACTCTGCGGAATCTTCTCCGATAATTTCGTATATAAGGCTGTCAGGGTGGATCTCCGCGATTTTCAGGAGGGTATCATAGGTATAGGATACCTTTTCAGAAATTATCTCATAATCGCAGGGGAAAAGCTTTTTGTTGTTTAAACAGACTAGTTTTATCATAGCCATTCTATCCTGACCGCTAACGAAGTCATTATCACATCTATGACAGGGAGTTCCCACAGGAACAAGATATAATCGATCTAAATCAAGTTTTTCTATGGCCAGATTCGCCATCTCCATATGTCCCCTATGGACAGGATTAAAACTTCCACCGAAAATTCCTATTTTTTTTATATTATTATTATTATTATTATCCATATATTAACATCCTTTTTTATCTAGTTAATACTTGTGTATCACGAATATACCTTTCTTTGCCATCAAGTTTATACGAATATTTAATTTCTCTATTACTTTAATAAAGAAATTAAAATGTATCACTAATTTATAAAATTTTACTGTTATATCACAGAAGCTTTTTGACACAGATGACACAGATTCCTCAGCACAAAGATACCGAGATAAAGAGTTTCACAAAGAAAATCCTTCAACTTTAATTATGATCGGTGTTAATTAGTGGCTAAATCTTTCTTTTCCTCTGTATTCAATCTTTTAAATCTGCATCAACCTGTGATTATCAACTTGAGATCTGTGTCATCCGCGTTCTATTTTCTTATATTAATTCGCGTCATTCGTGTAATTCGTGACTGTGCCTTTTAATCTTTTTATTAGTGAATATTGGTAGCTAATTTTTAGTATTTAATTTTTTCTTTCAGGATCTCTGTATAGATCGCTTCTTTTTTATATGTAAATTCATTTAAGATCTTTCCATAACTAGAGACTGCTGAAGAATCTATAGTTTTAGATACTGCGATTACTTCCATCTTAGGTGTAGGAGTGAAATTAGTGCTGCTTACCCTCTCAAAATCATTGAATTCAGATCTTCTTTGCAGGAGATATGACATCCCCACATAAAATACTTCATCTGAAAAATCATTGTCTTTCATGAGTAGGTATAAGCTCCAGGCCATAGCTGACTTTTCACTGTCTATATCCTCCAATAAAACATAATCAAAGAGCATCTTAAAGAATAATTGTCTATCTCTTAAAAATAGTTCCTTTCCATACTTAAGACCAAAAACTTTATCCCCGCTGGCCATGATTTTATTGAAATTATTAGTTAAAGTATCCATAGAATACTTAGATAACCTCTCTATTTTTTTTATCTTTTCCCTCTGAGTCAGGTCGACCATTTGTTCTAAAAGGGTCTCTATGATCTCTTTATAGTTATCGCTATTTATAGTTGTTATCAGTGGGAGAGCATGATTCATTGGCTTTCTTTTAATAGTTCCATCACAATCGATAGTAAAATATGATCTTTTTCCTAACCCTTCTGCGACAGCTTCGATTAATTTTAATTTTCCGCCTGTAAGATAAATTTCATAAAATTTATCTATATTTTTTTCTCTTATATCGTCTATTTGAAACATTATTCCTCCTACTGTTGAAACAGGTTATCTTCTAACATAGTTAATTCTACTTTCAGTACATACGTTCTCGGCATATGAAAATTCTGCGGGAGTTTTACAATATCTTTTTCTGTAGTTATTATAAAGTCTGCACCCATTTCATCTGCTCTTTTCATTATTTTTTTGAAATCTCTTTCTTTAAAATTATGGTGATCCAAAAAGTCCATCCTGTCAGTTGCAGAAGGCATAAGAGAAATCACGGTTTTTTCAAAATTCAGGGGATTAGCTAACCCGCTAAATAATAAGACCTTTTTTTTATTTACCCAAAAAAGAGGTTTTCTATCTCCCTTGAGATCCTTTAAAGAAACTACACCATATTTGGCCACTGAGATATTTTTCTTGTATTTAGACAGATATTTCTTGATCTTTTTTATCTCTCTATCATCTACAAGATCAGCTTTAGTAATGATAAATTCATCTGCTCTTTTAAGTTGTCTTAAATCTTCCCTGAGTGTTCCAAGTGGCAGAAGTCTCCCGCCGCCAAATGGGTTGGTAGCATCTATTAAAACAATATTGCAGTCTCTTTCTAGTTTCCTATGCTGATAGCCGTCATCTAATACAATTGTATCTATATCAAAGTTTTCTTTGGCTAACATACAGGCGGAATATCTATCCCGGCCTACAATTATTGGAACCTTTGTATTTATAGCATGCAAAAGAGGCTCATCGCCGCTTTCTTTTGTTGTTGCAAAAATATTTTTTCCATCACTAACGATCATGGGGTCAATTTTTCTTTTTCCCTTATACCCTCTAGATACTATGGCGACTTTTTTTCCCTCATCTAAAAATTTTTGAACTAGATATTGTACGGTAGGGGTTTTTCCTGTCCCTCCTACTGTAATGTTTCCAACACAAAAAATCTCTATATCGTCTATTTTTTTAGACTTAAAGATCTTTTTGTCATATAATCTATTTCTGAAATTTGTTATTAAATGATATAGGTACGCTAAAAGTTCCATGTCATTCCTCTTTTCGACTATTTTTTTTTGTTCATAATAACTATTTTTCAAATATATCTTTACGTAACCTGGTAACAGCACCTGCAATCTCATATTTCCTGGCTTCAACCAGACTGCCGCTATTACTTTTTAGTAGTTTACTTAAATTATTTTTATCGATCTCTGCCTGTAAATTTTCTAATTTTTCTTTAAAAGTTTCATATTTATCCTGAGAAAATATCTTTCTGATGATCTCCCCGGTGAATGTTACCTGAGCATTTTCAACATATTGTTCTAAATAACGGATATCGATGCTCTCCCTGTCTATGAGGAGTTCATCTAATTCCCTGGTCTTTACCTTACAACGGTCTGAGGTGAATAATTTTTTTGTTTTCCGGGAATCTACTCTCCTAAAAGGGATATTAAATTTTTCAGTAACACCTCTGACATTTAAATTTTCAAATTTTTTATCGATGATTTTTGCTTTTTCAGTGACATCTATAAGGTTATATTCATCTAACATAATAACTCTGTCTGCCATGGAAAAATAATCTCCTAACCCTCCCACAACAATTATAACAGAAATATCACGAGCCTTCATAGACTCGATTCTTTCGATAAATGGGGTGATAGGTTCCTTTTTATGGGAGATTAATTCCTGGATCTTTCGATCTCTCACCATAAAGTTTGTAGCAGTGGTATCCTCATCGATGAGGAGGGTAGTCGCTCCTAATTCCAAAGCTTCCATTATATTGGCAGCCTGAGATGTGGAACCACTGGCATTTGCAGTAGTAAAATTACGGGTATCTTTTTTATGGGGGAGGTTATTTATAAAGTTACTGATATCCAGCCCGCTTATCCACCTGCCGTCTTCAGCCCGGATTTTTACGGTATCCCTGTGGGTGATGACACCTTCACGACCATCTCCTAAGATGTGGTTGTACACACCTTTTTCAATGGCAGTCAGTAAGGTAGACTTTCCGTGGAAACCGCCACCGGTAATTACGGTAATTCCCTTCTGTATCCCCATTCCAGTGACAACGTCACCATTGTCAAGGTGGAGGGTAACCTGCAGAGATTTAGGGGCATTAAATGGTATTCCATCCTTTAAAACCCTGTCATCGATGGAGCTCATTCTGGCTAAGTTTGAATTATTCTCTATGAAAACTATTAAATTTTCTTTTTTTATGGCACGTCTTATGGAGTCGGATTTCAAATTAGTTTTTATATGCTGTTGCAATTTTTCTAAACCTACATTATTAATTTCCAGTTCTTTAGAGATTTTAGGTATCTCATTAAAGATCATCATAACAGCTCCCCTGCTGGCAATCCTTCTGCCGTTGGCAGGGAGCCCCCCGTAAAATTTTACGACCAGGGTATCACCGATGATCTCAACAGCCGATCTCTTTAAAATTTCCTGTTTAGGAGAAAGGATATTTAGCTGCCCGCTTTTTCCCGAACCGGATCTTTTTCCTAATTTTAAGATCAACTTATTTAATTTTCTTAAGATATAGTCCTCAAAGGCAACTTTTTTACTGGGGTTATCATAATAATCCTTTGAATAACCGTATTTTAACAGTTCTATCTCTACAGAAAAAAGTGATGGAGAGGCAAAGGGGTCTCCCTGAACTCTCAGGATTTCAAAGGTATAATCTATAAAATTATACCTCCCCCTGATCTCCTTATAACCGCCATAACTCTTTCCATCCAATTTATTTAATGCCTCTTTTAATTTTTTCATTCTACCTCTCTTTTATACACTTACCGATATTAATTTAGATTCTCCTAATTCCTTATTCATAGTAACACCATACAGGGTATCGGATCGTCTCATAGTTTCTTTGTTATGCGTAATCAAAATAAACTGTGATCTATCGGTAAATTCCTTTAATTTACTGATAAGTTTTTTTATGTTGGTCTCATCCAGTGCTGCTTCAATCTCATCAAAGAAAGTAAATGGGCTGGGTTTGTACATAAATAGAGCCATAATAAATGCAATGGCTACCATTGATTTTTCCCCGCCAGAGAGTAAAGTGATAGATTGAGATTTTTTATTCTTAAATTTTACCATTAAGTCGATACCACTTTCAAGGATATTTTCATTATCAACCAGCTGCAATCTACCCATGGAATTATTTAAGACCTCCTTACACATATATTCGAAGTTTTTATCGATCTCCTTATATGCACTATAAAACTTAGTCTCGATGATTTTTTCGATATCTTCAACTAACTTTAAAAGAGATTTTTTGCTGACAATAAGATCATCCCTCTGGGATGTTATAAACTCATATTTTTTTGTGAGTTCGGTAAATTCTTCGATGGCCAATAGGTTGACCAGGCCTAATCCCTTGAGTCTTGCTTCTAAACGGAAGAGGATATCCTTAGATTCTGCAATAGTTGAATCCAGAGGAGTCTCTTTTATATCTACTAAAACAGCTAGTTTTTCCTCTATTTGAGCAACCCAGCCTATAGTTTTTTCTAATTTTTCAATGAGAATTTTTATTTTGTTCTCCCCTAAGATAAGATCTTTTTCAATATTTTTAACAGCTAAAATTTCCTTTTTTTCCAATGCTTCCAGTTCTTCCTGGAGTTTTTTCTTCTCTTTAATCTCCAAAAATTCTTTCTCATACCTTACATTTTCATTGTGAAATTCCTTCTGTATATTATTTAATCTATCACCTAACTTGATTATATCCTGGTTAAGTTTATCGATTTCCAGCACAGTTTTTTTATTTTCAGTTTTGAACTCCTCAAAGAATCCTGTATTTCTTTGGATCTCCCTTTCAAGCTGCTTAATCTGTTCCTTCTTATTTAAATAATTTATCTTTATATTGGAATAGGATTTATTAATTGATTCTATCTCCATCTTGAGAGTGATTAATTTTTTATTGTTTTCTGCCAATCGGTCTTTAGATTTTTTTAAAAACTCCTCAATGTCAAACCTTTGGGTAGTGGCATTTTCCAGTTGTTTATTATATTCATTTATATAATTTGTTTCTTCAATTTTTTCCATCTCTATAATCTTTAATTTTTTTACTTCTTTTCTATGTCTGTCTGTGAGATCTGCATGATTTCTTGAAATTTCCCGGGAGGAGTCTTCTTTGGCAACCTTGAGGTCATCTATGTTTTCTAATTTTTTCTCATACTCATCCATCTTTTTGGAGTACCCATTATATGAATCGTCTAATTCTTTATGTTTTTTATCCAATTCACTTACTACCTTTTCCAGTTTCTTTATATCTTTTTTTCTTTCAAAAATAATTGAACTGGCAGATTTTATATGCTGTCCACCAGTGATACGCCCCCTGCCGGAGATAAGCTCTCCGCCCAGGGTAACGATATTTCCACGATGGAGGTTATCTTTAGATATCTTCAGGGCAACATCTGTAGATTTAACTACCAGGAGATTTCCCAATACAAATTCTACAGGTTTATTGTAGATGGAATCATAGCCTACCAGATCGCTGGCATATCCCAAGACACCATCTTGTGAGATTGCCTTTTTAGAATTGTTTAACTTTATACTGTCAAAGGCTAAAAATGAAGCTCTGCCGACCTTTGATTGTTTCAGGTAGGAGATACATTTTTTAGCTACCCCGCTGTCTTTTACAACAATATCCTGCAGCGATCCGCTGACAGCTGACTCTATAGCAGCTTCCAGATGTTCCGGGATATCGATAAGACTGATAAAAGCTCCATCTACCCCAGGAATATCGGCATTTAAAACAGCTTTTACCCCTTTAAAAAAACCTTCGTTGTTAGCTTCTAATTTTTTTAGATTTTCTAATTTTGCACCCTGCCGGCTTAAGTTATAAGCCACCTCTTTCCTTTCATCGTAGATTTCATTCATCTTTTGACTGAGGATGTCTATTTGTTTTTCAGCATCTTCTATGGTATCGTCTATTTTTTTTATCTCTATCTGGATATTTTTTTGTTTGGTTTCCAATTGGTTTAATTCAGCAGTTAATTTTTCAATTTTTTTGCTGTATTCCAGGGTTTCTTCGTCTAATCCACGGATCTTATTGGCACTGCTCTTGGTTCTTTTTTCAGAGTTTTCTATTTCAGCGATTAATTTTAATCTGCCTACTTCAGAATCCATAACGTGTTCTTTTTGTACTCCGATCTCGATCTCCAGATCCCTTTGGAGGACTTCAAATTCACCTATTTGTTTTTCATACTTTAAGTTGTCCCCTTCCAGATCTTTTAACTGCTCCAAAACAACATCTTTTTTAGAGTTCAATCTATCCAGTTCATTGATTTGATCCTTTAGTTTCCCCTCTAAAATTTCTAAATTTTCTTTTTTACTGGAGATCTCACGGTTGAATCCCTTGATCCTTTCCCCATATAAAACTTTATCGTTGACTAATTTATCCACATCTTTCTTTAAGTCGATGTTTTTATCGGTCAGTGTATTGATCTCATCGCTGAGGAGGTTTCTTTTATTATTGACCTCTTCCAGAGCAGCTTCCTTTTCTGTAAAACTTTTTTCAAGTTCCTTTAAGATAAGGCTGGAATTGTGTTTTTGTTTAGAGAGTTCATCTACAATTTTTTGATTGACTCGATGTTCTTCTAAGTAGATGGATTTTTTTAAAGTATTTACTTCCTCATCTAATTTTTTATATTTAATAGCTTTTTCAGCTTGTTTTCCAATTTTATCCTTATTCTCCTCCAATTCATTGACAATAAGGTTTATTTTGTCGGTTTCTAATTCCACCTTAGAAAGTTTTTTTATAGCTTCATCCTTACGAAGCTTAATTTTTTTTATCCCGGCAGCTTCCTCAATAATACTTTTGATCTCTTTATTGGAGGCACTGATTATCTTTTCAACCTTTCCCTGCCCAATTACAGAATAGGCACTTTTCCCTACACCTGTATCTAGAAATAATTCATTGATATCTTTCAATCTGCATCTCTGATCGTTTATATAGTATTCATTTTCACTTTTTTTATTGATCTTTCTTGTTACTTTAACAACTTCATCATCTATCTCTAAAGTTTTGTCTTCGTTATCTATATAAAGGGATACAGTAGCAGTATTTCTAGGTTTTTTATTTTTTCCTCCGGAAAATATTACGTCGCTGCTTTCTTTAGCTCTTATATTTTTATAGGATTGTTCTCCTAATACCCACAGGATAGCATCTAGTATATTAGATTTCCCACTTCCATTGGGTCCTACGATAGAGGTTATTCCCATATCAAAATCAAGTTTTATCTTATCTGCAAAGGATTTAAATCCATCTATTTCTATACATTTTAAATACATATTTTCCTCACTTTTACTTTTTACTTTTTTGCCACCAATTTACACTATATATTTTGACACAGATATCACTATTAATCTGTGATATCTGTGTCAAAGTGTTTTATCTTAGAGAATATAATTATCCAAGTTTTCCTCTACAAAATCATAATTAAATATTTTAACAACATCTTTCTTTCCTATCTTTATAGTGGTTTGTTTTTCATATGGTGCTTCAAACATTATATCGTTTAAGATTTTTTCAATAACACCAGCTAACCTTCTGGCACCTATGTTTTCTATTTCCTCATTGAGATCGATAGCTATCTCTGCTATTTCCTCTATAGCACCCTTGGTAAAACTCAAGTTAACCTTATCGGTCTTTAATAACTCCCTATATTGAGTCAATAAGTTAAAGTCTATCTCGGTCAAAATTTTTACAAAATCATCCTTATTTAAAGTATTTAACCTTACTTTTATAGGGAATCTTCCCTGTAATTCAGGCATTAAATCACTGGGACTGGCCTGGGTAAAAGCTCCCGCCGCAATAAATAAAATATGTTCTGTCCGGACAGAACCGTATTTTGTCATAACAGTGGTACCTTCGATTATTGGCAGGATGTCCCTTTGAACACCTTGACGCGAGACCTCACTGTTACTGCCTTCCCTTTCTGCAATCTTATCGATCTCATCTATAAAGACTATTCCATCCTCCTCGACTTTTTCGATGGCTAAGGGTTTTAATTCTTCCAGGTCTATATTTTGTTCGATTTCAGTTCGTAAAAAATATTCGATGGCATTTTTGACACTCATCTTAACTATTTTTTTCTTTCCGCCGGGAAAAGAACTCATAATATTATCGATAATACCCTTTACACCATCTTCATCGGGTTCATTTCCAGTGGCAAAAACTTCAACCATTGGAGCATCGGAATTTTGGTGTTTTTCAACCTCAATTTCCTGATCGTCATATTTCCCGGATTTCACTTCATCCAATAAGATGTTTTTTTCATCAGGGTTGATCGTACCATAAGGTTTTATAAGTTTAGCTACCTTAAGGAAGGTAACTTCCTGATATTTTTCTTTCAATGTTTCTATCTTTTTTACCTTTAATTTATTAAAGGTAATGGAAACAAGATCCTTTATCATGGATTCCACATCTTTTCCTACATATCCTACTTCGGTGTATTTAGTAGCTTCCACTTTGATAAATGGGGAATCTGTAATAGTTGCTAATCTTCTGGCAATCTCAGTTTTACCAACACCTGTAGGTCCTATTAAGATTATGTTTTTAGGAGTAATTTCATTTTTTAACTTCATATCTGAAATCTGTTTCCTCCTGTATCTATTTCTGAGTGAAATAGCTACATTTTTTTTTGCATCTTCTTGAGAAATTATATATTTATTTAATTCTTCTACAATTTTTTTTGGGATTAATTTTTCCTTCATTTTTTCCTCCTCATAACAGTGTCTAACGACATATTATATACTATTTATCTGGCTATTACAAGAAAGGGGTCATAATATAAGGGGAAATGTAAGTGTTTTTTTCTCTGAAAAAAAACTTTTAATTTGCCGGGTATTTTAATTTTTTTTAAGGGGAGTATAATCTGCCTGGGAGTTATTTTTGGTGATTTTAAACTAAAAATATGATAAAATATAAAAAAACTATATAAGTGTATTTATGGATACCTTATGAGCATTGTAAAGAATAGTTAGAAAGTGAGGAGGCAGATTTTTATGGATAAAAAGAAGATAATGGACGGGGTAAAATTAATCCTAGAAGGTATGGGAGAAGATATAAATAGAGAGGGATTGATTGATACTCCAGATAGAGTGGCCAGGATGTTTGGTGAAATTTGCGGTGGATTACACAAGGACCCGGCAGATGAAATCTCTGTATTTTTCCATGTGGAACATAATGATATGGTGTTAGTTAAGGATATTCAATTTTATTCATTGTGTGAACACCACCTATTGCCCTTTTATGGAAAGGTGCACATAGCCTATATCCCAGAAGACGGAAAAGTAACAGGACTGAGTAAATTAGCCAGAGTAGTGGATGTGGCATCTAAAAAACCCCAGCTTCAAGAGAGATTAAACAGTGAGATAGTAGAAGCCTTAATGAGCAAACTCAGTGCAAAGGGAGTGTTGGTTGTAATAGAAGCAGAGCATATGTGTATGACTATGAGGGGAATACAAAAAACAGGATCAAAGACAATCACATCTGGGGTAAGGGGAATATTTAGAACTAACCTTGCAACCAGGGAAGAAGGATTATCGCTGATAAAGCATATGTAGGACAAAATTAATTAAAAAATGAGATCTAGAAATAGGTTTCATTTTTTTTATTCGTGGTATAAATTTATAAAAATAAAAAAATCCCCAATTAAATTGGGGATTTAATATTTTATTTATGACAAAATAATAATCTATCAAAGGTTAGACATAATTATGAATCTAAAGAATAAACTGATTAAGCATTTGTGGTTTCTGCCACTGCCTCCTCTTCCTTAAACTTGATCATCTTAATAACTGCACCTATGGCCAGGAATACTGCTAATCCACCGTAATACAATTTAATAACATCCATTTGTTCTGCCAAAGGGATACTCAGGTCATATC
The DNA here is from genome assembly GCF_003391055.1 of Psychrilyobacter piezotolerans. Classification (NCBI taxonomy): domain Bacteria; kingdom Fusobacteriati; phylum Fusobacteriota; class Fusobacteriia; order Fusobacteriales; family Fusobacteriaceae; genus Psychrilyobacter; species Psychrilyobacter piezotolerans. Next base: position 52,106 of record NZ_QUAJ01000002.1, on the reverse strand, counting down.
CGGCGAATACAATAGCTGCTATATTAAGCAGCACAACTGTACCACCTACAATACATGCCAGTGTGTTATTTTTGCATAGTTGGAATGGTGATTTATGACCATCTTTTCTAAATTTTATATACGCGACACTTAAAAATAAGTAGGGTAAAGTAAATGCCATGGTAGACATGTCATAGATTTTATAATAAAGATCTCCTGCTGACTTACCACCAAATGTAGTTATTAATATAAATAAAAATGATAGTGCAGTTTGAAATATAAGAGCGTTTCTTAAAACTCCATTTTTTGTTTTTCTCGTCATCCATGCAGGAAAAGTTCCGTTGGGAGCTTCACTGAATACTGCTTTAGACAGGGCCAATGACCATAGTACCAATGCTACAAAAGTAATTATTGTATAAGTAAGTCCAATTATTTTAACAAACCATACTCCTAGTCCAAAGGCGGTTCCCATAAATGCGTAACCACTTATTACAGAATTCACAAGAGAGATCTTGCTGTAATCTTCTGGTGTACCAAAAGCAGCTATTGATATGACACCAAGCACATATAAGATTCCGATTAGTAAAGCTGAAAGGAGTAACCCTTTTGAAAAATCTCTTTCTGGTTTCTCGACTTTATCGACATAGGTCCCCACCAGCTCAGAACCAGCATAAGCAAATATTATCCATGCAAATGTACTAAGAAAACTTCCTAAGCTTTCCTTGGTGTTTATAGGCATCATAAGGGATTTTACAGTCAATTCTGTTGCAGGAGTTCCAAAGAATCCCATATATGTACCTATACCTCCTACTAAAAATATACCAGCTACGATTAAAGATATATATCCCGTAAGTGTAGAGATCTTACTGAATCCATTCTCATATTTTATTCCTATGAGAAGTGCCACAATAAGGGAGCCTGCTGACATAACAGCCATAGAAAAATTTCCTATATTTGCGTCTCCGGTAAAGGCAAAAGATAGATAAGTAGGTACTCTTGATGCTAGAGTAGGCAGATAGAAAATATTGGCTACAAAATAAGACCATAGAGCATAGTAAGCTACGTTTTTTCCAAGACCAATATCGATCCATGAATAGATCCCACCAGTTCTGTCCTTTGCATAGGATGCGAATTCAGACATGATAAGACACATAGGTAAAAAATAGATAATTGCTCCTAAAACAAACATTGATGTTGATTCGGTTCCGCTAGCCTTAAAATTGTTGGCTATATTTCCAAATCCAAAAACTGCTACGAAGATGATCATAACCATTGCTGTTACTGATAAATGTTTTTTCTTGTTCATTTTTCCCCCTTTAAATATTACACTTGAATTGTGATATACTTTTCTTAATCAGACATTTCATATCTTAGTTAATACAACAGTACTAAAAAAAAGTTACTTTTTAAGAAAAGTTCCTTTTGAGCAATACAAATATACCCTTAAATTTTTTAGATGTCAATGAAATTAAGTTAATAATTTCACTTTTTCTGTTAATTTCTTAATACTTATATTATTTTTGTTATTTATTAATATTTTTTTCTCATCCAGGGGTTATAAAATGTAAATGTTGTAAAGAAACCGATAAAATATGATACAAATTAGGAAAAAACTTAGAATTACAATATAATTAAATTAATAATAGAAGGTGGGAGGGATAATGGAGATGGAGAAAAAAATCAAATTATGGGAGCCTCCTGCAGCTATGGGTATAAAGGGGACGGTATTTATAATTCATGGTATGGGAGAATATTCGAAAAGGTATGAAGGAACAGCTGGTTATTTAAACGATAATGGATACAGGGTGGCCATGATAGACCATGCGGGGCATGGAAATAATATAAAAAGGTTGGATGAATTGGGATTGGTAAAAGATGAGTTCAAAAGTTCTTTGGAGGAGATTGTGGATTCCATTGAAAAAATTAGAGATGACAGGCCTCTGTTTATATTAGGGCATAGTATGGGTTCTTTTATGGCTCAAATTTTACTGGAAAGAGGGGTAGGGAGTGATGGGTTTATCCTATCAGGATCTACAAGACCGTCTAAGGTTTCGATAAAATTTGGGTATTTTTTATCGGGGTTTCTTTTGATATTTAGAAATAAAAGAGATCTTATATTAAATAAACTCTTATTTGGCAGAAACAATTTAAAGTTTACAGGAGATAAAAAATTCAGATGGTTGTCAAGAGATGAAAAGATGGTAGAAGAATATGAGGCCGATCCCCTTTGCGGATTTATCCCCTATACAAGTTATTTTAAAGGCTTATTTTATCTTCTAAGAGAATCATTAAAAATAGGGAACAAGAGAAATTATATAAAAACCCCTGTTTACATATTTTCCGGCTCGGATGATCCTGTGGGGGTCTATGGGTCTGGTGTTGAAAAACTATATGAATTTTATAAAAAAATCGGATACAGGGACATTACATTGAAATTATACACAAAAGGACGTCATGAGATGCTCAATGAGGTAAATAGACGGGAGGTCTGTGATGACCTTTTAACATGGTTAGACAGGAGGGCAGAAAGATGAAAAGAATTGCAATTTTATTTTTTTTAATTCTCTGTGGATGCAGCCACCTTCCACCCAATATATCTATGGAGAGTCCGATATACCAGACGGATAATGTGGAATTTTATTATGATTTAACCTATAAAAAAGACGATGTTATCTATACAGAGCATAGAATTTTTAATCAGATGGAAAAAATAATAGAGGATGCGGAAGAATTTATAGTTATGGATGTATTTTTGTTTAATGATTTATATAATGCCAGTGAATTCAATTTTCCCAAAGTATCTTCCGGAATAACAAAGGCTTTGATAAAAAAAAAGAGGGAAGATAAAGATATTCAGATATATTTTATAACCGATGAGATAAATACTTTTTATGGTGTTTATAGTTCGGATGAGCTGGATGAGCTGGAAGAGAATGGAATTACAGTTATTTTAACAGACCTTACAAAAACCAATGGGGCAAACCATTTTTATTCCACATTTTGGAGATATTTTTTCAGTTGGTTTGGAACAGGACAATATGGATGGCTGGAAAATCCATTTAGCCCGGAAGCTCCTAAAGTAACCATAAGATCCTATTTGAAATTGATTAATTTAAAGGGAAATCATAGAAAGGTATTGGTTACAGAAAAAGAAGCCCTGATAACTTCGGCTAATCCCCATAGTGCCAGCGGATATCATTCCAATATAGGCTTTAAATTTGATGGCGGGATAATAAATTCAGTGGTAGATTCAGAGAAAGCTGTAGGAGAATTATCAGGGGTTGAAATGAAGCTGCCTATAGTTAAATTCCATAATGAGGGCGGGTATAAGGTACAGTTGCTTACCGAGGGAAAAATAGGGGAAGCTTTGGATAGGGATATAGATAACAGCCAAAGCGGGGACAAGATTTATATAGGAATGTTTTACCTGGGAGATAAAGTGATTGTGAAAAAACTGGTTGCCGCATCCAAAAGAGGTGTCAAAGTAAGACTTATACTGGATGAAAATAATGAGGCATTCGGGATGAAGAAAACAGGGCTGCCAAATAAGGTAACAGGTAAAAAATTAATAGATAAAAGTAAAGGCAGGATAGAGATAAAGTGGTACAGGTCCTCAGGAGAACAGTATCACACTAAGTTAATGGTCATAAAAACTTCTGATAAGATGGTGATAAACGGAGGGTCGGCTAATTTAACCAAGAGAAATATCAGGGATTATACTCTGGATACCAATATAAGGGTGGCAGCTCCTTTAAATTCTAAATTGGCTATGGAGATAGACCAATATTTTGATATGTTATGGAACAATGATGAGAATACCTATACTATAGAAAAAGAAAAATTAGAAAATGGGTATATAAGTAATAAAATTTTATACGAAATTCAAAATATAAGTGGATTTTCAACTTATTAAATTCTAAATAAACCTGGATGGAACAATTATATATATTATTGTTGTATTTACTGGATATTTGCATGTTCTAAACTTGTATTTTGCTACCTCATATGATAAAATTACAATAAAAGTTCGATTTTTGGATAGATAGGATGGTCGATTTGAATAAGAAAAGGAAATTTTTTATTTTATTAAAAATTATTTTAATAGTATTCTTGATATATATTTATGCTGCAGATGGAAAAAAAATATATTTAAGCGGAGCCTATGAATGTTTAGAAGAGGTATTGGGAGGCTTTAGAAGTGTTTTGATTCCATACTTGATATTGAGTATTTTTTCTGCTTTCATATCAGATTTAAATAAAAAGACGGTCTTTCTAATGAGGCTTAATTTTTTCTTTATTTTGTTGATATGCCTGAGTAACCTTCAGTTATTATTTTATCTGGATAATTTAGAAAAAGATGATCTGGAGAAAAAAATATTTGTCTATCTCTATGTGCATAAAAACTTAGGGATGTTAATCACTATGTTTCTCTATAAATTTTATTTTTTAGTGCCTGTTAATATTAATATTGCAGTTACAGGGACAATATTATTTTTCTCATCATTTATATTATTTGGAAAGATAATAGGAAATATGGTCAGAAAAATACTTAAATATTACCTCAAGGAGAATCGTGAAAAACGAAAAAAAATAAGAAATTTGATAAAAGAGGAAAAAAAAATAAAAAAACAAATTTTGGAAAAAGAAAAGCGGGAAAGAGTAGAGAGGGAAAAACAAACCATAATTGAAAAAACAAGGGAAAAACAAAGAAAAGAAAGAATTTTAGAATTAAAAAATAAGATGGAAAAAAATAAAAAAACATCCATGGGAAAACAGCTGAAGATCAGCGGTATAGAGATAGATGATGAAAAATTAAAAGAAGAAAAAATAAAGAAAGAAGATGCGGCAGATGGAATAGAAGAGGCGACTGAGGGACAGTTGCGCTTTAAATTTAAAACAGAAGAGGTGTAAAGATGATATTGGCTTCTAAATCTCCCAGGAGATTTGAAATTTTGAGTAACTTTGGGATTAAAAAAATAAAGGTAGTTGCTGCTGAAATAGAGGAAATAAGTGATAAAGAAGATCTTATTGAACAGGTGGTAGATATAGCTGTAAAAAAAGGAGTGGAAGTAGCAAAGTCTTACCCAGATGAATTTGTATTATCGGCAGATACTGTGGTTATTTTAGATGATGAGATATTGGGGAAACCAAAGGATTGCCATGAAGCCTTTGCAACACTTACCAGCCTTTCTGGAAGAACTCATGAAGTGATAACAGCTTACTCCCTGATAAATAAGAGCAGGGGAATATTTGTTTCCAGCTATGATAAAACTGTTGTAAAATTTAAAAAATTATCGGAATCGGAGATAAATTGGTATATAGAAACAGGAGAACCAATGGATAAAGCGGGGTCTTACGGGATACAAGGTGTAGGGGCAGGAATATTGATTGACAGGATCGAGGGTGAATTTTATAATGTCATGGGATTTCCAATTTCAAAATTTGTAGATGACCTGAAAAAACACGGAATAAAAATACAGAACATAATAGAGTTGTAGGAGGATCAAATGTTAAAAATATTAAAGTTAGCTAAAAATATGTTTGGGATTTTTTCAGAAGACCTGGGGATAGATTTAGGGACGGCAAATACATTGGTATGTGTAAAAAATAAAGGTGTAGTATTAAATGAACCATCGGTAGTTTCTATAAATACAAGATCAAAAGATATAATTGCTGTAGGGGAAAAAGCAAAAAAAATGATAGGAAGAACTCCGGATAGCTGCGAGGCTATAAGACCCTTAAAAAATGGTGTAATAGCAGATTATGAAATAACGGAAAAGATGCTCCGTGAATTTTATAAAAGAGTTCATAAGAGAAATTTCTTGAGCAGTCCTAGGGTAGTAATATGTGTTCCTGCAGGTGTTTCCCAGGTAGAAAGAAGAGCTGTAATAGATGTAACATTAGAGGCAGGAGCCAGAGAGGCGTACTTAGTGGAAGAACCTATGGCAGCAGCTATTGGGGTAGGAGTAAATATCTTTGATCCTGAAGGGAATTTAATAGTAGACATAGGTGGAGGAACCACAGAGATAGCAGTAATTTCATTGGGGGGGATAGTAAGAACATCTTCACTGAAGGTTGCAGGAGATAAATTTGACGTGGCTATAGGGGAATATGTAAGACAGAGACATGATCTGCTTATAGGAGAAAAAACGGCAGAAGATATCAAGATAAATATAGCTACTGCATTGGCAGGAGATGAAGAGGTAACTTATGAAATAAGTGGAAGAAATATCTTAAACGGGTTACCTAAAAATGTTATTATATCTTCATTGGAAGTACAGGAAGCAATAATGCCTCTAATAAAGAAGATAGTTGAAGAGATAAAATTAGTCTTAGAAAAAACACCACCTGAGCTGTCAGCAGATATTAAGAGGAAGGGAATAATATTAACTGGTGGAGGAGCTGGAATTAGAGGCTTAGATCAAAAGATCGCAGAAAGTATCCAACTAGAGGTTAGACCCTCTGAGAATCCATTAAATTGTGTAGTGAACGGGATAGAGGTATTACTACAAAATTTTGATGAATATAAGAGTGTTTTGATATCTCCAGAGAAAGATTATTAAATAAAAGGGGAGGGGGCAGATGAAAAAAAAAATACTACTTTTTTTCATTCTAAAAACCCTCCTTTTTTCGAGCAGTGATTTCATAACTTCCAATGGAGAGCTAAGTTTTAAATACAATGAGAAATACAATAAAATAACAAGATTCAATGGGAATATGGAAACTTATAAAACCGATATAGACAGTCTCGAAGTTGGAATATATTACAAGGGAGAACATTATCTTTTATCGGATTATATAATTTCTAAAAGATTTATTCCTCAAACGAATATTTTTGAGACTGTTGCAAAACTTCCATACGGGAAAATTAAAACTACCTATATCCCATCCATGGTAGATAAAAATTCATTCTATATTATAAATAACTATGAGATAAAAAAAGGTGAAACTTTGGAATTTTTATACCTTTTTAATATGTCGGACAGAAATGGAATAATCGAATACAAAAAAACAAAGGATTATTATAAATACAATGAAAATATTTATATAAAAAATTTAAAAAATTCAATGGCAGGATATATAGTTCCAGCCAGTGAATTAGAGGTGGTTAAATTAAAGAAAATAGAGGATTCCTCTATAAAGTACAGGGATCAAAGGATGGTAATGTCCAGTAAAGTAAGGTTGTCGGATGGGGAAAAATCAGATATAGTTCAAATCAGATATGGAAAAACTCCGGATTTTTTATCTTTTGAAAGTTCTGAAAGGCTGCTGTTCTTAGAAAAAACATATTGGATGGAGTGGCTGAAACCGATACCTTTCAAAGTTGACACCAGAACCCGGAAGATCGTGGAGAGGTTCTTGATCTACCTGAAAACATCTACCGATGGATTTGATTACTATACAAATATAGGTTTGAGGGAAACATCTAAAACAAAAGATGTTCTTTACACAGCTATGACATTTATAAAATATGGATACCTTGATGATGCTGAGCAGATTTTGACTAGACTAGTGGAGAAGGAGGAGGAAGAATTTTTCTATCTCAGTAGAACAAAACTGACCATTGAAGAGGTTCAGGAGGCGTATGTATATCTGAGTTATCTAAAAGAATCGGATGATACTAAATTTTATACTGAATATATAGAAAAAATTCAAAAGAAAATTCATAAGATAGTGGAAGGGGTAAAACAAGATCTCAATAAAAAAAATATCCTGGAAAAAGGTTATGAATTTAAGATCTATTATTATACCTATAATCTTTTAAAATTATATAGAGAGATAGACGGTGATAGAAAATATGCTCCTATGGAAGAAATGTTAAAAAACTATCTATTTAAAAATTTTATATCAGGTGATGGTATAAAAAAATATGCATTGGATAAAAAAAATACTTATTCTAAGTGGGAGTATCTGCTGCTTTATGATAATGTAGAAACAAAAAGATTGATAGATAAACTTTATAGTGACAGTATTTTTAAGAGATACCCTTATTTTAGCAGTGAAAAAAGTGTAGACGTTGAAGTGAATTTAAGCCTGCTAGGAGGACTTTATCTCAATGACTTGTCGAGATTTGGAGATATTAACTTATTGCAGCTCAACGAAGATATAGAGGGAAATTCTATGAAAATACCCGATAAAATTTATTTGAAAGGTGGAAAGAGGTATGAAGTTAATGGTATTGATATATACCTGTCATCTAAATACTTGAATACCGTATATGATAGGAGTGAAGAATGAATAGGGAAAATATACAGGATATAATAAAAGAAATAGAAGCGATGTTATATTTAGCCTCAGAATTAGAAATAAAAGAATTGGCTAAATTTTACAATATAAATATGGAGAAGATGGTAGAATGCCTGGATGAACTGGGAGAAGAAAAAAAAGATTCTGGAATAAATTTAAAAATTGAAAAGGGGATGGTATATTTTGAAACCAATCCTAAATACGGAGAAGCTGTTCACAACTTCTTTAATCAAGAGAGTAAACCTAAAAAATTATCCAGGGCAGCTATGGAGACCCTGTCTATAATAGCGTATAAACAGCCGGTAACGAAAAGTCATATTGAATCTATAAGAGGGGTAAGTGTAGAAAGAGTTATCCATAATTTAGAAGAGAAAGGCTTGGTATACTCCAGCGGGAAATTAGAAACAATTGGAAGACCTAATTTATATAGTACAACGGATAATTTCTTAAATTATTTAAATATAGACAGTTTAACAATGCTGCCCAATTACACAGAGATAAGGAAAGAACTGGATACAGCTCAACTAGATAGTAGTAACTAAAAAATAAAAATTTAGTGCTGAAAAATTGAAGGTTTTTAATTTGTGTCAAAAATAAAAAATAAAAAAATAAATAAAATAAATAAACCGAGAATTATACTGATTGACATGAAAAATAATTAATTTTGTGAATATTTGCATCATTTATGGTAAAAAACTGGAGGAAAAAATGGAAAAAGTAAGATTAAATAAATACCTTGCATCTATAGGAATAGGGTCAAGGCGTGAGATAGATAAGATGGTAGAAGAAAAAAAAATAATGGTCAACGGCGAATATCCGAGCCCGGGGATAAAGGTAAATATCAAAGATAAGATATCAGTAAACGGAAGATTAATAGGACAGACAAAGGAAAAAAAAGTATATTATCTTTTGAATAAGCCTAAAAAAGTAATAAGTGCAGTGAAGGATGACAGAGGCAGAAGAACTGTAATAGACTTTATAAAAACAAAGGAAAGGATCTATCCAATAGGAAGATTGGACTACGATACTGAAGGAATGATCATATTAACCAATGATGGAGACCTTTATAATAAAGTAATCCATCCTAAAGGGGAAGTGTATAAAAAATATTTAATCCAGGCTGCAGGAATTATAAAAAAAATAGATTTGGGACAGTTAAAAGCTGGGATAAAATTAGAAGATGGATTAACACTGCCGGCTAAGGTAAGGTTCTTGAGGGAAGAGGGAAGCACTACCTGGTTAACAGTTTCTATTCGAGAGGGAAGAAATCGTCAGGTTAGAAGGATGATGGATGCTATCGGACATAGAGTTATAAGTTTAACCAGGGTAAAAATCGGGACTATTACTATGGGAGATTTAGAAGTAGGAAAATATAGAGCCCTTACAAAAGAGGAAGTAAAGTATTTAAAAAATGTTTAGAGGGAGAGTCGAAAAGCTTGGAAATAATTAAAATTTTTATGAAGTTTGGTTTAGTAGGTGCCAGCGGGGTAATAGTAAACCTTTTGATCTACACCGCCCTGATAACTTTGGATGTAAACTATCTTATAGCTGCCACAGTGGCATTTTTATTTGCAGTGAGCAGTAATTTCTATTTAAATTTCATTTGGACATTCAGAGGTAAGGGGAAAGGCAAGAGTGTAAAGAAAAAATATCTGCATTTTTTTATAATAAGTTTATTAAATTTTGTAATCAATTTATTTATTCTTAAGATAGCGGTAGAATTTTTATCGGGAAATGAATTGACCTATGATATAATAAAAAAATATGCAGGATCTAATACTGATAAAATTATTAAAATAATAGCTCAAATTACCGGAATAGGGGTAGCTACATTTTTTAATTTTTTTGGGAATTACTTTATAACATTTCGAGAATAGAAGGAGAAGCAGATGAAAAAAACGCTGATAATTATACCAACGTATAATGAAAGTGAAAATGTTGAAAAATTATTGGAGACGATATACCGGGTTAAAAACGACCTGAATATATTGATAGTGGATGATAATTCTCCAGATAAGACCTATGAGGTCATAGAGAAGCTCATGGTGGAAAAATATAAAGATAAGTTGTTTATCCATAAAAGAAGCGGAAAATTAGGATTAGGAACAGCCTATATTGCTGGATTTAAATGGGCCTTGGCAAGGGACTATGACTATATATTTGAGATGGACGCCGATTTTTCCCACAACCCAAAGTATATCCCTGAATTTTTAAAGGAGATAGAAACTCACGATCTGGTAATCGGAAGCAGGTATGTACCTGGTGGAGGAGTTGTAAACTGGGGAATCATAAGAAAATTTATTAGCCGTGGTGGGAGTCTGTATTCCAGGATAATTTTAGGAGCTCCCATAAAAGATTTTACCGGCGGATTTAAATGTTTTAGAAGAAAAACCCTGGAAAATTTAAATTTAGATAGGATAGTATCCAATGGTTATTCTTTCCAGGTGGAATTAAACTATAAAGTGTGGCTGAAAGGGATGAAAATCAAGGAAACACCAATTATATTTGAAGACAGAACCCTGGGGCAGTCTAAGATGAGCAAAAAAATATTTTTAGAAGCTATATTAAAGGTGTTATGGATGAGGCTGAATAAGAAATATTTAAAAGAAAATTAAAAAATATATGGAGGAAGAAGATGGCATTAACTAGAGAAGAAGTATTGAAAGTAGCAAAATTATCTATGTTGGAATTTAAGGAATCGGAAGTTGTGGTTTTGCAGAATGAATTAAATGATATTTTAGAATTTGTATCTAAATTAGATGAAGCAGATGTAGAAGGGATAGAACCTATGACCCAGGTAAATGACATATATAATTCATTTAGAGAAGATGTAATTACGGAATCTTTAACTAGGGAAGAAGCAGTAAAAAATGCTCCTGAAGAGATAGAGGGAACATTTGCAGTCCCTAGAACTGTTGGTGAAAATTAAGGAGAAATTTAGTGATAAAAGATATATTAGATAATTTTAACAAGAAAAAATTCATACTATTTTTAGCAGGGATTACTATTTTTAGGTTGATTATAGGCAGTTATCTGAACTTATCCGATGATGAGGCATATTATCTGTTATGGTCGAAAAATTTAGGGATGAGTTATTATGACCATCCGCCGCTGATTGCTTATCTAATAAGATTAAGTACATCGATCTTTGGTGAAAATAATTTTTCCATGAGACTTGTCTCAGCAGGAACGATATCTGCAACCAGTATCTATATCTACAAAATCTCCTACTATCTGTATAAAAGTGAAAGGATAGCCGGTATTTCAGGGCTGATATTTAATATATTGCCACTATATTCATTCCTGTCTATAATGGCACTGCCTGATTCACCACTAATCTTACTGTATACAATGGTTCTTTACTATTTCTTAAAGGTAATCTATGAAAAAGACTGCAGATCCTGGTATATTATAGCTATATTGACAGGCTTGGGACTACTCAGTAAATACAATATGTTTATGGTGTATCCAAGTATATTTTTCTACCTGTTACTCAGTAAGGAAAATAGATTCTGGCTTCTGAAAAAAGAGCCGTATATAGCATTCATTGTGTCGATACTTATGTTTTCACCTGTTATCTATTGGAACTATTCCCATAACTGGGGATCGTTTCAGTTTCACTTAGAGGGTCGCCAGAGTAAAACCTTTAGATTCAGGCCTACAAAGTTTTTTCAATTTATAGGAGGACAGATAGGTGTAGTATCTCCTATTTTATTCTTTGGTATATTTACAGCTTCTATAAAAAACTTTAAAAAACCAGATGTAAATATATTATTTTGGTTTGCCCTGCCACTGATAGGAGTATTTACCTTTAGCTCCCTGTCTAACAGCTCTAAAGTTCATTGGTTAGCCTGTGCTTATATACCTATGATAATAGTTTTTGTAAGGTATACAGAGTTTAATAAGTTGTGGCGGATAGGAATTGGCCTCGGTGCAGGTTTATCTTTAATCTTATACTTTGCAGCCGCAACTCTCGTAGTTCCGTTAAAGCCTAAGGAAAATGCTTTGGCTGATATGCAGGGCTGGGATATGGCCGGGGCCAGAGTGCAGCAGATATACGATGAATCTACCAAAGACGGAGAAGAATGGTTTTTATTTGGGGATAGATATCAGACATCCTCCCAACTGGCTGCCTATCTGCCGAAAAAAGAATATGTATATAATCTCAGCGGCGGGACCAGTCAATTTGATTATTGGAGAGATAGAGACGGAGTAATCGGAAAAAATGGAATCTTTGTAGCTCATTCATTTTACAATAGAAAACCAGAGGATAAATTCCTGTTTGACAGGGCAGAACTGGTAGACACAGTTGTGTTCAAAAGATGGGGAAGGATTCAAAGGGAATATTATATATATAAGGTGTATAATTTTAGAGGGAGAAAATAGTGAATAAAGAGACGTTGATGATAATAATAGTTATCTTGATAGCTATAGATGTATTGAGAGAGGGTTATTTAAAGGGGTTTGCAGGAGCTTTTTTAAAAAACCTTATGAAGTATAAAAAAACAGCTTTATCGGGTATAGTTATAACTATATTTACCATAGTTTATTTGGATCTTCCTGTAGCTGAGCAGTTTTCCAATAAATATTATGACAAGACTTTACAGGGAATAGAAAATAAAGCCAGAACAGCTACACCTGAAGAGATAGTGATCTTACAGAAAAAAGCTGAGATAGAAAAAATAAGTAAGGATAAATATTCAAAATACGAAAGATTTTTTGCCAACCAGGGAGATGGAGATACAACAGCAGGAACTGTAGTGGTACTACTCCTTTTGGGAACTTTGTTTAAAAATAAAAAATTAAGAAAAGTTTCTAAAGAAGCCCTTATGGCAATAATTGCATCAGGGTTACTGGTAAATATATTAAAATATATAATATCCAGGTTGAGGCCGGATGTAAATATGCTGCCCTATCAGTTTTTTAACTGGGCATCCTGGATGAATGGGAATCAGAGTATAAATCCATTTAAAAGTTCAAGTGCCAGTCTGCCCTCGGGACATACAATCGTATCGGTGGCAGTAGCTTTTTCATTTTATTATGGATATAAAAATAAATTTATTAGAGCAATGGCTGTAATTTATGCTGTGGTGTTAAGCTGCTCTAGAGTATATGGGACAAGACATTGGTTAAGTGATATCATCTCGGCAGCATTCCTGGGAGTGCTGGTAGCTAAGACGATATATGAGATAAATAAAGAAAAAAATAGTGAAAATCAAGGAGGAAAAGATGTTATATAAGCATACAGCAACAGAACTATCTACCATGTTAAAGGCAAAAAAAATAACAGCAGTAGAATTAATAAACGATATATTCGATAGGATTGAAAAGACTGAATCAAAACTTGGAAGTTTTACCCTGTTAAAAAAAGAAAGTGCTCTGGAAGAGGCAAAAAAAGTCGATGAAAAAATAGCCAGAGGGGAAGAATTGCTGCCCCTGGAGGGAATCCCAGTTGCCATAAAAGACAATATGGTATCCAAGGGAGATCTGACTACATCAGCGTCTAAGATCCTTGCAAACTATGAAGGAATCTATGATGCCACTGTGGTAAAGAGATTAAAGGAAGCAGGAGCAATAATAATAGCGAAAACTAATATGGATGAATTTGCCATGGGATCTACGACAAAATCATCTTATATACAGGAGAGTAAAAACCCCTGGGATTTAGAGAGAACTCCAGGGGGGTCATCAGGTGGAGCTGCCTCATCGGTTGGAGGATACCAAGTAACGTTATCACTGGGATCGGACACAGGTGGAAGTATAAGACAACCGGCTGCATTTTGTGGGATAGTTGGACTGAAACCTACCTATGGAAGAGTTTCCAGATATGGATTGATGGCTTTTGCCTCATCACTGGATCAAATAGGACCAATGGGTAGAAGTGTAGAGGATGTAGCCGCTTTATTTAATGTAATCGGCGGGTATGACGAAATGGATGCTACATCTATGGAATTAGAAATGCCTGATTTTACAGCTAACTTAGATGGAAATATTAAAGGTATGAAGATAGGAATTCCCAAGGAATACTTTATCGATGGATTAAACCCTAAAATAAAGAAGGTAACTGAAGATGCCATTGAAAATTTTAAAAAGTTAGGAGCAGAGATTGTGCCCATCAGCTTACCTAATACAGAATTTGCCCCGGCAACTTATTATATAATTGCCCCAGCAGAGGCTAGTTCAAACTTAGCTCGTTTTGACGGGGTAAGATACGGATACAGAGCCGGCAGCTATAATGGCATAGAGGATATGTATATTAAAACCAGAAGTGAAGGATTTGGTCCTGAAGTAAAGAGAAGAATTATGATAGGAACCTATGTACTTAGTGCTGGATATTATGATGCTTATTATAAAAAAGCTCAAAAAGTAAGAAGGCTTATTAAAAATGATTTTGAAAAGGCATTTAATGAGGTAGATGTGATCTTAACTCCGGCTACCCCTGGAACTTCTTTTAAATTGACAGATAAGAAAACTCCTGTAGAACTATATTTAGAGGATATATTCACAATTCCGGCAAATCTTTCTGGAATCCCAGGGCTTGTAATCCCAGCAGGAAAGGTAGATAACCTTCCAGTGGGGATACAACTATTAGGGAAAGCCTTTGATGAGGCGACTATATTAAAAGCTGGAGATGCTTATGAGAAAGCATATACAAAGATGGAGATACCAGAGTTTGAAGCTTCTGTAAATAAGGTTAGAGATATTAAAAAGTCAGTAAAATAATCCAAAAATCAGCCACCAATTATCACAAATTAAAAAATAAAATGCAAAGCACACGGAAATTAATTTTTAGGTTTAAAACCAAGAAAAACTTTGTGAGCCTCTTTATCTCGTTTTCTCAAAGCTCTATGTTTATGTAATAAACTAATAGTTCTTTGGTGATGACCTCAGCGGTTACTTAGTGCTGAAGGGTTAAGTCTGTATTCAAGTGTCAGATTTTAGTCTGCGTCAAAATTTTTATAAAATTGGTGTAGATTGGTGGCAAAAGTTTTTAATTTTAATAGCAATGAATGCTGATAGAGAGGGTAAGAATAAAAAATAATAAAGAAGGAGAATATATATGGCTATAGAATGGGAATCAGTAATTGGGCTAGAGATACACTGCCAATTAGATACAAAAACAAAAGTATGGTGTGGATGCAGCAGTGACTATGATAACTCACCAGAAAATACACATACATGTCCAATATGTTTAGGACATCCTGGAGCGTTACCAAAACTTAACAAAAAAGTATTAGACTATGCAATCAAAGCAGGATTTGCATTAAATTGCGACATAAACAAGGAGAGTAAGTTTGATAGAAAAAATTATTTCTATCCAGATACCCCTAAAAACTATCAAATAACTCAATTTGATCATCCATATGCTGAAGGCGGGCATATAGATATTAAACTATCCAATGGATCTGACAAGAGGATAGGAGTTACTAGAATTCATATAGAGGAAGATGCAGGAAAATCTATCCATGCAGGAGAAGAATCTTTTATAAACTTCAACAGAGCATCTATGCCCCTTATCGAGATCGTATCTGAACCGGATATGAGAAGTTCAGAAGAGGCGTACCAATATCTGAATTTAGTAAAGGATGCATTGAAATACACAAAGATTTCAGATGTTTCCATGGAATTAGGGTCTCTTAGATGTGATGCCAATATATCTGTAATGCATAAAGGAGCAAAAGCATTTGGTACAAGGGTAGAGGTGAAAAATCTGAATTCATTTAAGGGTGTAGCTCGTGCCATCGACTATGAGATCGGCAGACAGATAGAGGAGATAGAAAATGGCGGGGAAATCAACCAGGAAACCAGACTTTGGGATGAGGAAGCCCAGGTAACCAGAGTGATGAGAAGTAAGGAAGAAGCTATGGACTATAGATTTTTCCCTGAACCAGACCTGGTAAGAATAGTAATCACAGATGAACAGTTAGAAAGATTACAGGATGAGATGCCGGAATCTAAGGTAGCTAAGATGGCAAGATTTGTGGATGATTATAAGATCAGTGAAAATGACGCTGAGACATTATCTAATAGTATTGAATTAGCTGATTACTTTGAAAAGGTAGTGATATCTTCTGATAATCCTAAACTTAGCTGTAACTGGATCTTGACAGAGGTACTTAGAATATTAAAAGATAATAATAAAACTATTGAAGATTTTTCTATCAATTCAGAGGAATTAGGAGAGATAATAAAGTTAATAGATAAGGGAGCTATATCAAGTAAGATAGCAAAAAAATTATTTGAGATTAAATTAAATGATGAAAGATCTCCTAAGGCAATTGTAGAAGAGGAAAAGATGGCACAGGTGGCCGATACCTCTGAGATTGAAAAAATGGTAGTAGAAGTAGTGGCAAATAATCCTAAATTAGTAGAAGATTATAAGGTAGCTGACGAAGGAAGAAAGCCAAGGGTTGTAAAGGGACTTATGGGACAAGTGATGAAAGCATCTAAAGGGAAGGCAAATCCTCAGATGGTTATGGATATATTAATAGAAAAATTATCATAGTGGCAATATTTCCTAGAGAAAAAATAAAAGAGCGGTATTCCGCTCTTTTTATCATATAAACAAAAGGAGTGTAGATGTGGAAAATAAAAGAAAGATAATAAGGATTATGAACTTACTTATAATTTTTCTGATAATATTATTCTTTTTACTCAATAAAGTTAGTGTCGCAGCTGCCCTACTTATAATTTTTTTATTTGGGAATACAGTTAGATTAATATTAAAAAAATCTAGTGGTATGGAGTTATTTAATCAGAGAACATATTTATTTTCCTTTGTTATGATACTTTTTTTTGGTATTTTAGGTTTGAGGTTAGCCCAGGTTCAACTGATGAAATATGAAAAATTTACAGCCTTGGCAAAGCAGCAGAGTTATGGTAAATATTACCTCAATGGTAAGAGGGGAAAAATATTAGATTCTACAGGAAGGGAGTTAGCCTATGATGTAGATATCTATAAAGTTATAATAGACCCAAAAAGATTTTATGTGCTGGAGGAAAAAGATAAAATAGTAGAGGAGTTAAAAAAAGTAAAACCTTTTACTGTGAAAAATTTTAAAACTAAACTGAGAGATAATTACAGTAAGAATAAAAGGTATATAAAGGTAATAAATAAGGTCGATGAGGTTGAAAAAAATAAGATTGATGAGATACTGTCTAGGTATAAGATCAAATCCAATGAAATATATTTTGAGCATTCAACCCAAAGGAAATATTTTTCCTACCATGAGTTGGCACCGATAATAGGATTTATGGGAGCTTTTTCAGGGGAAGAGAAAAGAAGATTAGGGACTTACGGGATAGAAAGATACTATGATAAGTACTTAAAAAGAAACAAAATAGAAAAAAATGGATATTATACTAATTTTAGAAATTTACTCCTGCCATCTGATAGAAAAAATAATGATTTTTTAGAAAAAGACGGAAATAATGTACAGTTGACCATAGATTATTATATTCAATATATCCTGGACGATGAGATGCAGAAACAATTTGAAAAAGTGACTCCTAAATCAGCTGTTGGAATAATGATGGATCCCAGCAGTGGAAAAATATTGGCTATGTCCAGTTATCCAAGGGCCACGAATATAGCATATTTAAATAACAGGGCTATAAGATCACAGTATGAGATGGGATCGATATTTAAACCGATAATCATGGCAGCAGCATATGAGGAAGGGGTAATAAACGACAGTACGAGATTTGACAATCCAGATGGATATATCATGAGGTATGGTCATAAAATAAGAGACAGTGATTCCCACGGGATAGGACAGATAAGTCCTCAAACAATCATGAGAGTATCCAGTAATGTAGGGATGTCATTGATTTCAGAAAAACTGGACTCATTGACATTTGAAAGATATTTAAAGAAATTTAACCTATATGACAAAACAGGGATAGATACATTTGGAGAATTAGCTCCAAGACAACTTCCCTATAAAAAATGGGATGGTATGAAAAAATACACCATGTCCTATGGCCAGGGGATAGCTATAACACCCCTTCAAATGATATCTGCCTTAGCCGCTACCGTAAATGGCGGGATATATTATGAGCCTTATTTGGTAGACAATATAAAGAGTCCGGAGGGAGTAACTATTAAAAAAAATATACCCAATCCTGAAAGACGGGTTATATCCAAAGAGACTTCTAAAAAAATAAGGGAGATGCTCAAGGAGACGGTGGAAAATGGGACAGGGAAAAATGGTGCTATCTTAGGATACTCCATTGGAGGAAAAACGGGTACAGCACAGATAAGTGGCCGCGGCGGATATCTCAAGCAGGAGTATATGTCTTCATTTATGGGAATATTTCCAGCAGAGAATCCGAAATATATAATGTTGATCATGTTTGAAAAACCTGTTGCAGAAAATTATTGGAGAAAATTTGGTGCCTGGGTAGCCGCTCCGGTATTTAGAAACACCTTGGACAGGATATTGAAATACAAGGGGATCACCCCGGAAAATGTAGATGTTTTAGAGGGGGGAGACTACATAAATACCCTGTCTGAAAATGTAGATTTGGATCTACTGCCGGATTTTAAGGGGAATGGTGTGAGGTTAGCTCTGATGATAGCCAATAAATATAAGATTGAGATAGCAATTGATGGTAAGGGCCGGGTAGTGGAACAGTCTCCCAAACCGGGAACAAAGATCGAGGATATAAAAAAAATAAAGATAAAATTAAGGTAGTGATATTATGAACTATGTATTATATGTAGAGGGAGTAGAAAATGGTTTTTACACCTATTGGGATAGAGACAAAAAATATAAGGTAGGAGATCATGTCTGGATAAATTTCAGGAGGACTAAGAAAGTCGGGGTAATCCTATATGAGGATAAATCTATCGGCCATGAGTTTAAAATAAGTGAAATTCTCGGTCAGGTAGATGAGCAGGTATCTTATTCTGTGGAATTAATAGACCTTTTTCTATGGATAAAAAATTATTATCTCTGTAATTTTGGAGATATTATAGGAGTGTCAAGGCCTAAAGACATAAAAATTTCCTATAGCAAAAGAATTATTTTCAATAAATCAATTATACCCATGGATGAAAATGAAAGGGAATTTATAGACTATATTACTAAAAAACAGACAGCTGCTAAAACTACAATGGTACAAAAATTTGGTAAAAAACTACTGGATAAGTTCATAAAATCTCAAGTTGTATTAGAAAATAATACAATTAAAGAAAATAAGTATTTAAAAAATGAAGAAAATAGTATAAAATATAGATACACTAGAAAAAAATCACACCTGACTGCGGAGCAGGCAGAGGTAAAAAATAAAATATTAGAAGGAACCAAAAGATACTATCTTTTAAAAGGGATAACTGGTTCCGGAAAAACAGAGGTATATATTGAGCTTGTAAAAGATGCATTGGAAAGGGAGGGAGGAGCTATATTTTTAGTTCCTGAGATCTCCCTTACTCCTCAAATGGTAGATAGATTTAAACGTGAGTTTGATGAAATTGCAATTTTACACAGCAGACTAACAGCAAAAGAAAGGGCTGGCGAGTGGAAAGACATCTATTCTGGTAAAAAAAGGGTTGTGTTAGGAGTGCGGTCTGCAATCTTTGCCCCTGTAAAAGATCTTAAATATATCATAATTGATGAGGAGCATGAGGGCACCTATAAGCAGGATAGTAATCCCAGATACAATGCAAAATATGTAGCCATAAAAAGAGCAGAGATAGAGGGAGCTAAGGTACTCCTAGGGTCAGCCACACCATCTATAGAATCCTATTATCATGCTGCCCAGGGAGTATTTCAATTGTTGGAATTGAAAAAAAGGTATGGGAAGGCAATTGAACCAGATATGAAATTAGTGGATATGAAGGGCGAAAAAAATGATTTTTTCAGTGAAGACCTGATAGATCATATGGCTGGAAGGCTGAGAAAAGACGAGCAGATAATGCTCCTCCTCAACAGAAAGGGGTATTCAACCTTTGTCCAATGCCATGAATGCGGGCATATAGAGACCTGCCCCCATTGCTCCATATCTCTCAGTTATTATAAAAAAGATGGTCTTTATAAGTGTAATTATTGTGAGTATACCAAAAGATATTCCAATACCTGCAGCAACTGTAAGGAAAAGTCATTGAAGTTTTCAGGGAAGGGTACAGAGAGGGTGGAATCGGAGTTAAATGAACTCTTTGATCTGCCTATTTTGCGTGTAGACTCGGAAACTACAAAAACCAGAGATTCCCACAACAGGATATATTCTGATTTTTTAAATAAAAAATATAAGATAATGGTCGGAACGCAGATGATATCCAAAGGATTTCATTTTCCCGAAGTGACCCTTGTAGGAATAATAAATTCCGACAGTATATTAAATTTTCCGGATTTTAGAGCCGGGGAAAAAACTTTCCAGCTGGTGAGTCAGGCGGCAGGCCGGGCAGGCCGGGCTGAAAAAAAAGGAGAAGTAATAGTCCAGACATACCAGCCTGATAACTATGTAATCCAAAAGATTATAAGTAATGATTATGAAGGGTTCTATGAAGAGGAAATAGAAAACAGAAGGATCTTGAGCTATCCCCCATTTTCTCGGATAATAAATATTATCATATCCTCTAAGGAAGAAAAAGGATTAGAAGAATATACCGGTGAGTTTTATAAAGAGATAAAAAAAGATACTTTGGAGATGTATGGGCCTATGGCTCCCCCAATCTATAAGATGGGCGGGAACTACAGGTGTCAGATATTTATAAAGGGAAGCCGTCATGAGATAAACAGATTAAAGGGAAAGATAGCAGAAACTGTGCTAAAATTTAAAAACAATAAATATAGAATAATAGTGGATGTAGATCCTATAAATTTAATGTAAGAGGTGAAAAAATGATTTTTGAGATAAGAACATATGGAGACCCGGTACTTAGGGATAAAAACAAAGAAGTGGAAAAAATTGATGATGATATCAGGGAAATATTGGATGGAATGGTAGAAACTATGAGGGATATAAGCGGGATAGGATTAGCTGCTCCCCAGGTAGGAATTAATTTGAGGATGTTTGTAGTAGAAGCAGAGGAAGGGGTAGTTAAAAAGGTAATCAACCCTGAATTTATCGAATATTCCAAACATTGTGTAGACCATGAGGAAGGATGTCTGAGTGTTCCCGGGATACATAAGAAAGTAAAGAGACCTGAAAGTTTAAAAGTGAGATATTTAAATGAAAACGGTGAAAGTGTGGAAGAGGAGTTAGAAGACCTCTGGGCTCGTGCGTTCCAGCATGAAAACGATCATCTAGAAGGAATTCTATTTGTAGATAAGATAGCACCTGTGGCTAAAAGATTAGTAAGTAAAAAATTAGTGAATATGAAAAAAGAAACATTGAAAAAATTAGGAAAATAAAAATAACTCTTTCCTTGTTGTCGTTTTCTCTTAAATACAAAGAAAACTATCGCTAGAATACTTAGCTTTGGTTTCGTTTGAGAAGAGAAACCATAGAAAAGAAGAGTAAAGAAAAGTAATAAAGGAGAAATAATTTGAGAATATTATTTATGGGAACACCTGAATTTGCATTAAATTCACTTAAAACACTGGATGAAAATCATGATGTTATTGGGATTTTTACCAAGATAGATAAACCTAACAGCAGGGGGAAAAAAATAAAGTTTAACCCGATTAAACAATACGGATTAGATAATGATATCCCTGTATACCAGCCTAATTCAGTAAAGAAAGAGGAAACGATAAAATTGGTAAAAGAATTAAATCCTGACCTTATCGTAGTAGTGGCCTATGGTAAGATATTACCCCAGGAATTGATAGATATTCCTGAAAAGGGGATAATCAATGTACATTCATCACTCCTGCCTAAATATAGAGGGGCTGCTCCAATCCATGCTGCCATAATAAATGGTGAGAAGGAAAGTGGGGTCACTATAATGGATATAGTGAAGGAATTGGATGCCGGGGATATAATCTTACAGGCTAAAACACCGATAGATGAAATGGATACACTGGAGGATCTGCACGATAGACTGGCTGTAATAGGAAGCGAAGCCCTGTTAAAAGCTGTAAATATGATAGAAAGCGGAGTTGCCACTAGAACTCCCCAAGATGAGACCAAGGTAACTTTTGTTAAACCTATCAAAAAAGAGGAATGTGAGATACACTGGGATCATTCCATGGAAAGGGTATATAATTTTGTAAGGGGATTAAATCCGTTTCCATCTGCATATTCATTCTGTAATGAAAAATTATACAAAATATATTTTGTAGAAAAATACGACAGGGTCTATGATGGTGAATTTGGAGAAGTGGTGGACCTGGTTAAAGGAAAAGGCCCGATTATAAAGGTATTGGATGGAAGTTTAATAATAACCAGTATAAAGCCTGAAAATAAAAGGGTAATGACTGGAGCGGATTTAGTGAATGGAAACTATATTAAAGTGGGGGAAAAATTTAGTATAGGCAGTAAAGTAATTCAATTATAGGGGGAAACGAGTGATTATAAAAGAAAAAAGAAATGGGATATCCTCAAGGGTGATAGAGAGATTGACTAAATATTTGAGATGTTTAGAAAATTTATCACCTGAAGATTATATATCGTCAGAGGAGTTAGCGCTTAAAATGGGATTCACAGCAGCTCAGATTAGAAAAGATCTGTCTAATTTTGGTGAATTTGGCATAAGAGGAAAGGGTTACCAAATCAGAACTCTTTATAGCGATATCGAAAGAATATTAGGAGTGCACAAAACGAATAATATAATAGTTATAGGAGCAGGAAGACTTGGAGGAGCTTTGGTTTCAGAACCTGAATTTACCAAGGAAAGCTTCAATATAATAGGGGTTTTTGATAATTCTGACACCAAGATTGGAACTGAGATGAAAGGGATCAAGATCAGAGATGTAAAGGAGATTCCATACTTTTTACAGTCTAAAGACAAGGTAGATGTAGCAATCTTAACAGTACCTAAAAAAGTAGCCCAGCAAATGGCTACACTATTGGTGGAAGCAGGAGTTAAATCGATTTTAAATTTTGCACCAATAAATTTAGAGGTACCTGATCATATTGCAGTACAAAATATAGATCTATATGCTAAGTTACAGGAATTAAATTACTGGAAGGAGCAGGTAATAAACAATGATTAAAATTATAGATGGTAAAAAGATATCAGCAGAGATAAAAGAAGAAATGAAGATAGAGATAGAGGAATTGACTAAAGGTGGTAAACGAGCACCAGGTCTGGCAGTAATTATTGTGGGAGAAAATCCTGCATCTAAGGTATATGTCAATTCAAAAGTAAAAACATGCAGTGCTTTGGGTATATATTCTGAAAAATATAATTTGGATTCTGAAATTACAGAGGCGGAACTTTTAAAATTAATCGAAGAATTAAATAATAAAGAGGAAATAGATGGTATACTAGTGCAGTTGCCGCTGCCAAAACATATAGATGAAGATAAAATAATAGAAGCTATAAAACCAAATAAAGATGTAGATGGATTTCATCCAATAAATTTAGGTAAATTAGTTATAGGAAAGAATGGGTTTAAATCTTGCACTCCATATGGTATTATGGAATTGTTAAAAAGGTATGAGCTGGATCTGAATGGTAAAGACGTAGTGATAGTAGGCAGAAGTAATATAGTTGGAAAACCATTGGCAGTTATGCTGACCAATGAAAATGCAACTGTAACTCTATGCCACAGTAAGACAAAAAATCTATCGGAAAAAACTTTAAACGCAGATATAGTGATAGTGGCTATAGGAAGGGAAAAGTTTTTGACTGAAGATATGGTAAAAGAGGGAAGTATAGTAATAGATGTAGGCATAAATAGAAATAGTTTAGGGAAACTATGCGGAGATGTAGATTTTGAAAATGTATCTAAAAAAACATCATTAATAACACCTGTACCAGGGGGAGTAGGCCCTATGACAATAGCAATGCTTATGAAAAACACAGTAAAATCAAGAATGGAAAAAATATAAATTAACGGGGTGGGGACATGGTAACTGAATCAAGAGAATTTTTTATAGTAGATAAAAGGATCTTACCTAATTCAATTCAAAATGTAATTAAGGTAAATGAAATAGTTCAAAAAGAGGGAATATCAAAGTATGAGGCAATAAAAAGAGTGGGAATAAGTAGAAGTACATATTATAAATATAAAGATTTTATCAAACCATTTTTTGAAAGTGGAAAAGATACTGTATTTAATATAAATATGGCACTCCATGATGAGCCGGGGATGTTATCTAAAATATTCAATGTAATAGCAGCTTCAGGAGTAAATATCCTTACAATAACTCAAAATATACCTATCGACGGAATTGCAAGGGTTACTTTGGCACTTAGAACTAATGCTGATTCACTAAGAAATATAGAAACTATGTTGGAAAAAATAACTGAACAGCCAGGTGTAAGTGAGATCAGGATAATAGGGAATAATTAAGAGCTTAACCGCCAATGACGCAATATTAACAAATAAAAATATAGGGGTAATGCCTTGTGCTTATCCATATTAGCAGGAGGAAATATGAAAATAGATGTAAAAGCTATAAAGGAATTATCTGAAAATATAGAAAAATACGGGTTAGAGGAGATAACTTTAGAGAGTGAAGGAACTAAAGTTTCTCTTAAAAGAGAGATAGAAAAAGCAACTGTAACTCAAGTAGTGGCAGAGCCAAGAGTTGTAGCGGCAGCCCCTAGAAAAGCAAAGAAAGCTAAAACTGAGGTAGAGACGAAAAACTATGACTCTATAAAATCACCTATGGTAGGAACATTTTATGGTGCACCATCTCCAGACGCAGACAAATTTGTAAAAGAAGGACAAATTGTAGAAGTTGGAGATATTCTATGTATCGTAGAAGCTATGAAGCTTATGAATGAAGTAAAAGCAGAAAAAAGATGTAGAATAGTAAAAGCAGTGTTAACTGACGGAGCACCTGTAACTAAGGGAGCCGATCTGTTCTTAATAGAAGAAGTATAAAGAGAATCATATGAAAAGATGAAAGGCAGCTGCCTTTCATCTTTTCATATGGTAGAATAAAATTGAAAAACCTTATAAAACACATGATGAATCTGTGGAATCTTGAGGTCGAAATTCTAGCAATTCCTAGTTAAATATGCTATAATTTAAAGATGGAAAATGTAAAAAAAGAAGAGTGAAAAAATGTTTTTAAACAAAAAAAAAGGTAGGAGTAGAAGATGAAATTAGCCGTTATAACTTTAGGTTGTAGTAAAAACCTAGTAGACACAGAACATTATTTAGGAATATTAGTAAATAAAAAAGGATTTGAGATCACTACAGAGGTGGAGGACGCAGATCTTTGTATCATAAATACTTGTGGATTCATTGGTGATGCCAAAGAGGAATCTATTCAAAGTATATTAGAAGTAGCAGAGCATAAAAGAAGTGGGAAATTAAAGAAGATAATTGTAGCTGGCTGCCTGGCGGAAAGATATGCCGATGAACTGTTGGCAGAGATGCCGGAAGTAGATGCGATAATAGGGACTGGTGACGTAGATAAGATAGAGGAAGTAATCGACGAGATATTAGCAGATAAAAGGGTTATTAGAAGTGAATCTTTAGATTTCTTGGCCAATGCTCAAACGGAAAGAATAATCACAACTTTCCCGCATACTGCGTACCTGAAGATAGCAGAAGGGTGTAATAGAAGATGTACTTACTGTATCATCCCTAGTTTACGTGGAAATCTTCGTAGCAGGACTATTGAAGATATCGTAGTAGAAGCTGAGAGGTTAGTGGCAAATGGTGTTAGGGAGATAAACTTATTAGCTCAGGAAACTACTGAATATGGACTGGATCTATACAAGAAAAAAGCCTTGCCTGACCTAATGAAAGAGTTAGCTAAGATAGAGGACTTAAAATGGATCAGGACATACTATATGTTCCCTAATTCAGTAACTGATGAACTTATAGAAGTTATGAAGACGGAAGAAAAAGTGTGTAATTACTTTGATATCCCCATTCAGCATGTATCTGATTCTATGCTGCAAGGGATGAAAAGAGCCATATCTGGAGATGCTTCTAAAGAGTTGTTACGTAAGATCAGAAGAGAGATTCCAGATGCTACATTTAGAACTTCTCTAATAGTGGGATTCCCAGGTGAAACAGAAGATGATTTCCAGGAATTAAAGGATTTTGTAGAAGAATTTAAATTTGATTATATTGGTGCCTTTAAATATTCAAGAGAAGAAGATACAGTAGCCTATGATATGGAAAACCAAGTGGATGAAGATACAAAACATAGAAGATGGGTAGAACTTACCAATTTACAAGCTGAGATTGCAGAAGCGAAGAACAGATCATTCTTGGGAAAAGAGATAGAAGTGATGATAGACGGTGTATCGGAAGAATCCGAATATATGCTGGAAGGAAGAACAAGAGGACAGGCTCTGGAGATAGATGGTAAAGTTTTAACCAATGACGGGACTGCTAAACCAGGGGAGATAGTGAAAGTGAAAGTAGAACAGAACTTCAATTATGACCTGTTAGGGCCCATAGTAGCAAATGAAGTTAACTAAGCTTTAGGAGGAATGAAGATGAAGATGCGTATGAATATGCCTAATAAATTAACCATGGCAAGGATGGTTTTAGCAGTTCCATTTATTTATTTTCTAGGAATATCTGATGGAGATAATGGATTTATATACAGAATGATAGCTTTAGGGTTGTTTACGATAGCATCTATTACAGATTTTTTAGATGGATATATAGCTAGAAAAAATAATATGATTACAGATTTTGGAAAGCTGATGGATCCCTTGGCAGATAAGATATTAGTTATATCAGCATTGGTGGTATTTGTAGAAGTTGGCTTTTTACCATCATGGATATCTATAGTTGTCCTGGCTCGTGAATTCCTGATCAGTGGTATCAGGTCATTGGCAGCCGCCAATGGAGAGGTTATTCCTGCTGGGAACCTGGGGAAATATAAGACGACTGCTCAGATGGTAGGGATAGTGATAATAATGATATTGGGAGTAACACAGATCGAAGTATTGGGTATTAATTTAAATATTTGGATAATGTTACCTTCTGTAATTTTGACTATATGGTCAGGATGGGATTATTCAGTGAAAGCAAAACATTATTTTATGAATATGGAATAAGTGGAGGAATAGATGTTTTTGATATATAGAGTAGTGAGTTATGCAGTAGAAATATTGAAAATTTTAATTTTATTGAGAATAATATTATCATGGATTGCTCCAAGAAGCAGGAATGAATTTATTGATTTGATTTATACGGTTACAGAACCAATCTTAAGACCATTTAGAATATTGATTCCTTTAGGTGGTGCCAGGTTAGATCTGTCACCAATCCTGGCATATTATGTACTGGGTCTTGCAAAGTATTTAATTTTTAGAATATTAAGTATGATTTCGTAGGGGTAATTCTTCGTAAGGGTAATTCATGAATTACCCTTACGAAATGAAAAATTAATGGAGTCTGCCCGCCAAAGGCGGGCAGACTCCATTATCTTTAAAGGCGTGTAATGACGTAAAAGTTAAAGGGGAAAAAGAAAATTAACAGTTTTAAGTAGGAGGAAAAATGCATAAAGAGATAGAGTGTGAATACCATATACCGGTGCTGTATGAGGAGACCTTAGACAGATTGGTTACTAATGCAGACGGGGTGTATGTAGATGGGACCCTAGGTGGAGGAGGTCATTCAGAAGGAATCGTGAAAAGACTTTCGGAAAAAGGTGTGTTGATCTCTATAGACCAGGATCAGAATGCCATTGACTTTGCAGGGAAAAGGTTGGAAAAGTACGGGGATAAAGTAAAAATATTTAAATCTAATTTCCAGGAGATGGATAGTGTAGTATATATGGCAGGATACGATAAAGTGGATGGAATAATGATGGACATAGGAGTTTCTTCTAAACAGCTGGATGATCCTGAAAGAGGGTTTTCGTATAAATATAATACTCGTTTAGACATGAGAATGGATAAAAATATGCCTATTTCAGCCTACGAAGTAATAAACAACTATGAGGAAGAGGAGATCTCGAGAATCATATATGAGTATGGTGAGGAAAGATATGCCAGAAAGATAGCTAAATATATAGTACACAACAGAGAGGAAAAAGCTATAGAAACTACTGGAGATTTGGTAGCGGTAATCAAAAAAGCTATCAAAGGACATCCTAAGAAACATCCGGCTAAAAAAACCTTCCAAGCTATAAGGATAGAAGTTAATAAGGAATTGGATGTACTTGAAAACGTAATTGATAAGGCGGTTAACCTGTTGAAGCCAGGGGGAAGACTGGCTATAATTACCTTCCATTCGTTAGAGGATAGGATAGTGAAGCAAAAATTTAAAGAGCTGTCTACAGATTGTCTCTGCCCATCCCATCTATTGGTTTGTCAATGCAACCATAAAGCAACAGTGAAACGTATAACAAGAAAACCTGTTATTCCTAATACAGATGAGCTGGAATTTAACAATAGAGCACATTCGTCCAAATTGAGAGTAGTAGAAAAGTTATGAAAAAAAGACGTAAAATATTAATGATTTTATTACCGATAATTTTTTTAATTTTTATGGAAGGGTTACGTCTGCATTATACTATAGAGGCAGTCAGAGTGAGTAAGGAGATTAAGGCACAGAAAACCTATAATCAGAACCTTCAAAAGGATATATCCAGGGAAAAAATAAAATTGACAGAAAAAATGGACTTAAATACAATTAAAAAACGTGCTGAAAAAGAGTTGGGGATGGAAGTTTCCGAGTCTATAAACTATGTCAAGATGGGAAAAAGTGTTTCAAAATGAAATAAAAAGCTTTGAAACTTGACTTTGGTCGATTTAGGTTGTATGATGAGTAAGTGCTAGTTTGATTATAAATTGTTATGAAAAGAGGTAGAAGTTGAAAAAAGGAAATATAGTAGAGATTAAAATAGATAAGATAATTTTTGGTGGTGAAGGATTAGGATATTATGGCGATCTAGCTATTTTTGTACCTATGTCTGTACCTGGGGATGTCTTAGAAGTAGAAATAATTTCACTAAAAAAAACATATGGAAGAGCTCTTATAAAAAAGATAATAACACCTGGAATAGATAGAGCAGCAGGAGACAAAATAAGTTTTGAAGAACATCATGGCTGCGACTTTGCCATGCTTAAATACAATGAGCAGTTAAAGTATAAAAAACTCATGGTAGAAGATGTGCTTTCCAGAGTAGGGAAGGTAGATTTAGATAAGGTAGAAATATCGGACACCGTAGGAGCAGAAAATCAATTTAACTATAGAAATAAAGTGATCGAACCCTTTGCACGTAAAAACGGAAAGATTATATCAGGATTCTTTAAAAAAAGATCCCATGAAGTTTTTGAAGTAGAGGAAAATATCCTTCAATCCCAGCTTTCAAATGAAATTATATCCAGGATCAAAGAACTCCTAAATGAAGCTAAACTAAGTGTATACAATGAAAAAGCTCATAAGGGAATATTGAGACATATAATGGTCAGAACCACGTCATTCAATGAGGCTATGGTTGTACTTATCATTAAAGGTAAGGTAGATTCAAAAATAGAAGAGGTTTTAAATA
Source organism: Psychrilyobacter piezotolerans (assembly GCF_003391055.1). Taxonomy (NCBI): domain Bacteria; kingdom Fusobacteriati; phylum Fusobacteriota; class Fusobacteriia; order Fusobacteriales; family Fusobacteriaceae; genus Psychrilyobacter; species Psychrilyobacter piezotolerans. Next base: position 22,343 of record NZ_QUAJ01000002.1, on the reverse strand, counting down.
CCCTGTATAATGAAAACGACAAGATTAAGTCTGTATACGTTTCTATCAACAACAAGAGGACAAATTTTGCTTTAGGTGAGCAAAATATCCATCTGTTGGGGGAAAAATATATAAAGGAAGAACTGTATGGAATTGAGTTTAACATATCTCCTACATCGTTTTTCCAGATTAACATAGAACAGACTAAAAAGTTATATGAGAAGGCGATCTCTTACTTTGACGACATAAAAAATAAAAATATAGTGGATGCTTATTCAGGTACAGGAACTATCGCTATGATCCTGTCAAAGGACGCCAATAAGGTCTACGCTATAGAGATAGTGGAATCAGCAACAAGAGCTGCACTAAAAACAAGTGCAGAAAATAAGATAGAGAATATAGAATTTATAAATGGTAAAGCTGAGGAAAAATTAATTGAACTAATCGAAACAGGAAATCAAATAGATTCAATAATATTTGACCCCCCTAGAAAGGGAATAGCACAGAATATACTGGAAAAGTTATCTGAAACAAAGATAAAAGAAGTGGTATATATATCATGTAATCCGTCAACATTTGCCAGGGATACGCAGATATTAGAAGGATTGGGATATAAGTTAACCAAAGTTTGTCCGTTAGACATGTTTCCTAATACCAGTCATATTGAGGTAGTGGGGAAATTTTTAAAGAAGGGATAATTCATGAATTATCCGTACAGGAGGGAAGATGGAAGTTAAATTGATAATTTTTTTAATAATAGCTTATTTCATGGGATCTATTCCAACAGGTGTAGTTATAGGAAAAAAGTTTAAAGGTATAGATATCAGAGAACACGGCAGTAAAAATACCGGTGCAACCAATGCATACAGGGTACTTGGAAAACAATACGGGATAATTGTTCTTTTGGCAGATGCCTTAAAGGGATATCTGCCGGTTTTTCTAGCACATTTAGCTGGAATAAATGGGTGGCAGCTTATCTTGGTAGGGTTAGTGACGATAGTTGGTCATACCCTGTCCATGTTTTTAAAATTTAAAGGCGGAAAAGGTGTAGCTACTAGTTTAGGAGTATTTTTATACTTAGTTCCAAATATAGTTTTAATCTTAGTGGCTGTATTTATACTGATTGCATTTTCAACTAAATACGTATCCCTGGCTTCTGTATCAGCAGCAGGATTATTTCCGATATTGGTACTGTTTATGCCTGTGAAGCCGGAGCTGGGAAAATGGAATATGTTTGGATTTGCCCTTATAATAGCTTTATTTGTAATATTCAAACATAGAAGTAATATACAAAGACTTCTTCATGGAAATGAAAACAAATTTGGAGCTAAAAAATAATTTAAACGATTTTAAAAAAGGAGTAAATTATGGGGAAAATTGTAGTGATGGGAGCAGGTTCTTGGGGAACAGCACTTGCTAGGATTATAGCGTCTAAAGGAAACAATGTAACTTTATGGGATTACAACGAAGAGAGGGCAGAATTATTGCAAAAAAGCAGGGTAAATAAAAAGTTTTTACCCAATGCTGAATTTCCAGAAACTTTACAGGTAACATCTAAGATCGAAGGTTTGTTAGATGGGGTAGAATACCTGATCATGGCTGTACCATCCCAAGTATTGAGATCTGTTATGGAAAAGATCAGTTGTCAGCTGACAGAAAAAACAATAATAGTTAACACTGCCAAGGGGATAGAGATTTCTACAGGGATGAGATTATCCCAGGTGATTAAGGATGAAATATTGGGGAAATTCCACAAGAATATTGTGATTCTTTCTGGTCCTACCCATGCAGAGGAAGTGGCTAAAAATCTTCCGTCTACAATAGTGGCTGCCGGGGAATCTGAGTGTGCTAAAAAAATCCAGGAACTCTTTAATACAGAAAATTTCAGGGTGTATGAAAGTAATGATATTATCGGGGTAGAACTAGGCGGGGCTGTGAAAAATGGTATTGCAATAGCTGCAGGTGCAGCTGATGGAATAGGGCTTGGAGACAACACAAAGGCAGCTCTTATAACTAGAGGATTAGCAGAGATGATAAGGTTTGGAGAAGCTTTAGGAGCTAAAGCTGAGACTTTTTCGGGACTTTCTGGAATGGGAGATCTGATAGTAACATGTGCTAGTACCCACAGTAGAAATAGATATGTGGGACAAAAATTAGGTGAAGGAAGGAAATTACAAGAGATCTTAGATGAGATGGAGATGGTAGCTGAAGGAGTACCGACTGTGAAAGCTGTCTACGAATTAGCTCAAAAGAAGAAAGTGTCAATGCCAATATTAGAAGGTGTCTACAAGGTATTATATGAAGATAAATTAGCAACTGAAATGGTAAAAGAATTGATGACTAGAGACTTAAAGAGAGAATTTTAAAACTAAGGATGATGAGACTATGGAGAGAACAAAAGATTTAGTATCTTTATATTTAAAAGATATTAGGCAGTATGAAATTTTGACAAAGGAAGAGGAATTAAAATTACTTATAGCAGCTAAAAATGGCTGTGAGGAATCTAAGGAAAAATTAATTCTGTCCAACTTACGGTTAGTAGTGAATGTAGCTAAAAAATATACTAGAAAAGGACTGGGTTTAATGGACCTTATCAGTGAAGGTAATTTTGGGCTTATTCATGCTATTAAGAAATTTGATGTGGATAAAGGGTTTAGATTTTCAACCTATGCAGTTTGGTGGATTAAACAATCTATAACTAAGTCTATAATAAGTAAGGGAAGGGAAATAAGGATACCATCTTATAAATATGATATGTTGAATAAAGTAAATAAATATATTATGAATCATGTGATGGAAACCAGTAAATATCCTGATTTTAATGAAATATCAAAGGGCTTAGGTATACCAGAAGACAAGATTCAAAAAGTAATGTTAGAATTTCAAGATCTGATGTCTTTGAATGCTTCCATAGGAGAGGACATCTTCTTAGAAGACACCATAAGCCAGCCTGAAGAACAGTCCCTCGAAAACCAGGTTTTGAGAGGAATAGGCAGGGAAGAGATCACTAAGATGTTAGATGCTCTAAAACCTCGTGAAAAAGAGATAGTGAAATTAAGATATGGAATAGATGGATACGATATCCATACTTTAGAAGAAATTGGTAAGACATTTAATATTACCAGAGAAAGAGTGAGGCAGATTGAGAAAAAGACCTTATTAAAGCTTAAAACAAGATTTAGTGAGGAATTGAAGCCCTATTTATTTAAATAATATAAGTTCCCCGCCTTTTTCCGGTGGGGAATCTTTAATTTTAATGATAGATGTGGTAGAATAAGTGAATTGAAACAGACTCTTCTTTTTTATGGTTTCTCGAGATTACAACTGTTAGAATCGACATTCAAAATCAAGTTTTAACTATACTTGATTTTGATAATCGTAGAAAAGCGTGTAGTTAAAAAGAATTTTGAGTACTGGTGAATCGAGGGAAAGGTAGTAATAAAGGAATTAGCACATGGGAGGTAAAAATTGAAAATAAAAGTAAATAAACAAGAATTTTTAAAAACTTTAAGGATAGTCAGTAAGGCTATCACTGAAAATAAAATAAGACCTATTATTTCAGGTGTATATATGGAGGCCAATGATTCCACGATAATTTTAAAGGGAACAAACTTAGAATTAACGGTTACATCCAAGATGGAAGGAGAGGTAATAGAGGGCGGAAATCTGGTATTTTCCCATCAATTGGTGGAAGAATACCTGAAAGAGATCAGTGACACCGAGATAACTCTTAGTATAGATGGAAAAACTCTTTTGATAGAAACTGAAGATTCATCTTCGGAATTTTCTGTTTTTGATGCTGATGAATATCCAAAAATCAGAGGATTTAAAGGCGGGAAAGAATATAAATTGCCCATAGAACTTTTTGTGAACTTATTGGAAAAATCAAAGTTTGCGGCTTCTCAAACTACAGATAATATATCTATAAATTGTTTGAGGATGGAATTGGAAGGCGGGATGTTGAAATTAATCTCAACAGATACATACAGACTGGTCTATATAACCGAGGAAGTAGACCTGGATGGGGAATTAAAAGTCAGTATCCCCCTAAAAAGTGTAGAAGCTATGATAAAAATTTTAGTTTCAAAAAAAGTCGATGATATTATCTTTACATATGAAGGAAACCAGGTTAAATTCATAGTGGGAGCTACCGAGATATTGACCAGGGTAATTGATCTGCCATTCCCGGACTATGATGGGATATTAAATGCAACAGGATACAACAAAGAAGTTTTAATAGATTCGGCTGAATTTAAAAATGTACTTAAAAGGGTACAGATATTTGTTAGAAATAATACAGAATCTAAAAATAGCGGGATATTTGAATTTAAAGATGATCTCTTGGAAGTAAGCGGGATATCTGAAATAGCTAAGATCAATGAAACTATAGGGATAAAAAAAGATGGAGAAGATCTGAAAATATCTCTCAATGTAAAGTTTTTATTGGATTATCTTGCTTTTATAGAAAAGGGAAAAAATGTATTTTTGAATCTTTCCACTTCTAGTGGTGCTGTGGAATTGACGATAGAAAATGAAAAGAATTTTAAATATCTAGTGATGCCTTTAGCATTAAAAGATTAAAATATAAGGAAGTTCAAGTTTTGGTTAAAACTTGAGCTTTTTTTGACGGTGTAATTTTAATATGATATACTAACTAAGAGTACCATATGTAAGAATCCCTTGATTAAATAAGGTTTATAAAGGTTTTTATCTATAGGCCTGATGGAGAAGATAATATGTTGAAATTAGTTATTTTAAGGTGGATATATCTCATATTTTACCTTCTAGTGATCATAGCTAGAAAATTTTCCAAAGAAGAGATTGAGAATAGCAGGATCTCTAAGATATTTATCCGTTTTAATAATGGTGTCGTGTTAAAACGATGTAAGAATATACCTGCAAACAGGGTATCTATCTTACTCCCCCATTGTATTCAAAATTATGAATGCCCGTTAAAGGTGACATCCAGGGTAGAAAATTGTAAGGAATGCGGGAAGTGCAAAGTAGGAGATATCCTGAAATTACAAAGAAAATATGGCGTGAAAGCTAAGATCGCTACCGGCGGAACACTGGCTCGTAAGTTTTTGAAAGAAACAAAACCAAAACTTGTAATAGCTGTAGCCTGTGAAAGAGATTTAGTAGCAGGAATCTATGATGCTTTTCCAATGTCTGTATACGGTGTATTCAATAAAAAAATAAATGGGCCATGTTTTAATACCGATCTTTCAATTCAAGAGGTTGAGAGTGTACTAGAAAAATTAAGGTAGGAGGAACTCATGAAGAAAAAATTATTTATTTTATCCCTTTTGATTGTAGTGGGGAGTCAAATTTTTGCTACAGATAGAGATGATATGAAATACATTGATAAATTATATGAAGCTAAAGAATATTCCATGGCTGCAGATGAATTGAAAACTTTTGTAGGGAAATATCCCGACAGCAGGTATCAAAAAGTAGCACTGGAGAGACTTTCTAAAACTCTCTATTTGAATAAAGAGTATAAGAGTTCTGCAACTTATTTTAATCAATATTTAAAATTGGAAAGATTAAAAAAAGATGAGAAAAATGAAGCACATTATTATTTAGCCAGAAATTTAACTTATCTAAAGGATTATAATGGAGCCAAAAAAGAGATCAACTTAATTGATAAAGATTCTCCTGAAAAAATAGATGCTGTCTATTATCTGGGAATATCCTACTATGAAAACGGCAGATATGAAGAGGCTAAAAAAACTTTTAAATATCTCATTACTAAACCTGCAAGATCAAAAGATGCCCTCCTGTATATATCCCTGTCATCTTATAATAACGAGGAGTATGTGAACAGCACCATCTATTTAGATGAATATTTAAAGGGTGACGCTTTGGGGAAGAACATAGAGTTAGCCAGCTATATGTATGGGATGAACCAGTATAAGTTGGGAAATAATGATCTGTCTATAAAAAAATTAACAGAGGTGGAAACAAATTATCCTCAGAGTAAATATATAGCGGATGTGAGATATGGTCTTTTGGATATCTATCTATCCACCGAAGATATGGAAAAAGCAGGGGAATACTATAAAAAATCAATGGGCGGTAGTAATGAGGAGAAAGCCAATATACTTTTAGCCAATTATTATTTTGCAAAAAAAAATTATGAGAATTCATTGAAATACTATGAATTAGTAAAAAATTCCAGTGATCCTAAAGTTATATACGGGTCAGCCTTTAGTATGCTTGAGGTAGGAGAATCAAAAGGTGGTATAGAGGGTGACAAGCTGGTTGAAAGATCGAAAAAAGGATTTGAAAATCTTCTGGGAACGAATCTAAATTCCGAAGGGATCTACTATATGGCACTGATAGATTTTAGAGCTGAAAAATATAGTGAAGTGATAAAAGACTTAAAATCTTATGATGAATCTAAGATGAAGAGGGAGTATAGAAATAATATAGATCTATTCTTAGGGAAATCGTATTTTGAGACAAAAAACTATAAAAAAGCCAGAATTTATTATACAGATGTATATAATAGAACACAGAGTAAGGAAGGTCTTTACCAACTGATCCTGGTTAACGGTAAATTAAAGGATCTGGAAAATACAAGGTTGAGGTTCGAGGAATATAAAACTAAGTTTTCTACAGATATAGAATACAGACAAAAGATCTATCTTATAGTAGGGAATACATATTATAAGGGCGGGAATATAAAGGCAGCTAAAGATACTTATAAAGAGTATTTAAGATCCTATAACGACACTAAAATTTCAGAAAATTTGATAACTATCCTGGTAGCAGATGGAAGTTATAGGGATCTGATAACATACCTGACTCCCCAGCCTAAAACAGCAGAAAACAGGTATCTTTTAGGAGTTGCATATCTGGGACTGACACAATATGAGAAAGCAGCAACAAAATTTCAAGGTGTAATGACAGGAAAAGATGCGAGTTTGGATCAAAAAGAAAAAGCCAGCTATAATCTGATAAAGACTCATTTTGCTGCTAAAAATTATGGTGATGCCATAGGATCTGCCGAACAATATTTTACAGTGAAGGAGTACAAAAAATATAAAAATGAAGTTATGGATTTAGAAGCCCTGTCCAACTTTAGACTGGGGAAATATTCAGATGCCAGGGAAATATTTGGTGAATTGGGAAAAGATCCAAAATATAAGGAATACAGCCAGTTCCAGATAGCTGAAACATATTATAATGAGGGAAAATTTGATCTGTCTTTTAGTGGATATAACGATCTCTATGAAGAAGATAAAAAAGGTGTGTATGCCCGAAAATCATTGTACTGGGGGATAAATATCCTCTATACCCAGGGAAAATACGAAGATGTAATTAAAAAAAGCGGGGAATTCAATTTGGAGTATCCTGAGAGTGATTATATAGCAGATGTTAATTTTTACAGGGCTGATGCATATTTTAAATTAAACGATATAAAGAGTGCAGCTAAAACTTATGCCAAGATATACCAGGAGACAACCGATGAAAAGCTGAAAAATAAAACAGCCAAGGAGCTTACAACTTTATATTACAATGTGGATGACTATGAAAATGCCAACCTATGGAAGGAAAAAATAAGTGATCCCAATGAAAAGATATATTTGTCGGCACTTATCTATGAAAAACAAGGGAAGATGGATCTGGCTGTAGTGGAATATAAAAAACTGACAGACAATGCAGAGTATGGAAGTAGGGTAAACTTCAATTTAGCAGCTAACTATTATAAGGAAAAAAACTATGATGAGGCAAAAAAATATTATGAAAATATATTGAAGGTAGAAGATGGTCCATATAAGGATACAGCTACATATCGTATAGGGCAGATATATTTTAACTCAAAGGATTACAGTAAGGCACTTAGAAACTTTATGAGGATAGAGCTTTTATATGAAGAGAGCAGTCTGAGGGAAGCGGCAAAATTAAAGATTGCAACGACCTATGAGATTCAAAAAGAAGATGAGAAGGCTAAAAGAACCTATGAAGAGTTTTATGAAACCTATCCTCAGAGTAAATACAGGGGCTTGATCTTGGAAAAATTATTGGTGATAAACCTAAATGAAGATAAGCCAGAGAAAGCTAAGAAATATTACGATGAACTATTGGCAGCAAATAAAGATGTGGCAGAAAGATACACTTCATACTTTGAAAAAAAAGAAGATAAAAAAGAAGATGAAAAAGAGGAAGTATCACAGGTAAATACTGAAAAAACCCAAGAAAAAGAGGAAAAAACAACAAACAATAATTAGGGGGACAAGATGAGAAGATTTATAAGTGGATTACTATTAATAATGATGTCGATGAGTATTTTTGCAGAGGGAAGTGAAGCAGAGATCCAGAAAGAAGTCAGCGGGATCAATAAAAGTACTGCAACAGAGGGTAGAATATTGTTGGAAGGGCAGGAAAAGGACCCTACATTACAGGCAGTGGACCTAAACTTAGTAAATAATTCAGATCAAAAGTTAGAAACTACTGATATAGACTACAATCAAACCGAGCAGACAGATGATCTTTTAGCAGATATAAGTGAGACAAAAACACAACCTAACTATGTGGTGTGGGGATTGACTATATTAGGAGTATTGGTAGCAGGATTGGCCTTGAGCTCAAAATAAGACTCCTCCTTTCTATGGTTCCTCTTCGCTAAAGGAACCAAAGTAAAAAAGTGTGCAGAATTTATTTACGATAGTTTTCCTTAGCGAAGGGAAAACGATAACAAAGAAAGAGTTATAAGGAGACTTAATCATGATAGAAATATTTAAGAGCGGCGGGATGTTGATGTATGGAATTCTGCTATTATCCATATTGGGAACAACAGTAATAATAGAGAGATTTGTATATTTTTTAAAGAATGAAAAAGGAATAAAAGATGAGCTGAAAGCACAGTTAGAGGAAGCGATTACCTCTAAAGACAAGGAGTTAGCTTTGAGTTTGTGTGAGAGTGAGAATTCATCCAGTTTAAAGGTATTAAAAGAACTCATATTAGAGCATGATTTTGATGGAAAGGTAGATATCGAATATCTGGAAGAAAAAGCCAGAGAAAGAGCCTTGATAGAGATACCTAAATTAGAGAATCATATGTGGTTATTGGGAGTAGTGGCTCATGTAACTCCATTGGTAGGATTATTAGGGACAGTATCAGGGATGATCGCAGCATTTAGAGTTATCGCAGTAGTAGGGTCAGGAAAGCCGGAGATGCTGGCAGACGGGATATCCCAGGCTTTAATCACTACAGCTGCAGGACTTACAGTAGCTATACCAGCACTTATATTATATAATTATTATAATAAAAAGATCGATCATATAGTAAATGAAATAGAAAAAACTACCGTTGAGTTTATCAACTCTCTTAGAAAATAAGGGGGACTATATGAAAATACAAAGACTGAAAAGGAAAAATAGTAGAAATTTGATCTTGGATATGACTCCATTGATAGATGTAGTATTTCTACTCCTGATATTTTTCATGGTGGCTACAACATTTCAAGATGTGGATTCCAGTGTAAACATAGAACTGCCAAAATCCAGTTCAGAACATAAGATAACTATTAAAACTTTAGAGGTGAAGATAAATAAAGACCTGGAGATTTATTTAATAGTGAAAGATCTAAACGGCAAAAATGAAATGATGAAAGTAGAACAAGGAAATCTTAAAGAAAAATTAGGGCAGAAATTAGAACTTACAAAGGATAAAAATGTAATTGTAAGTGCTGATAAAAGTGTGAATTACCAATCTCTCATAGAGGTGTTAGATATAGCTAAAGAAGCGGGAGCAGGTTCATTAGACCTCAATACTAAAAGTTTGAATTAGGAGGTGATAAGGTGAAGACAGATAGAAATGATTATTTTAATAAAATATTTGTAGGAGTCCTTATCCTTCATATAATTTTCCTCTATATAATGCCGGGCTTAAAAAAGATAGTAATAAAGGAGCCGGAAGTAAGTAAGATCACCATTGGGATAAATAATTATTCCGTTGACAGTGCTCCTAAAAAAATTATTGAAAAGAAGAAAGCCGCTGAAGTTATAGAGCAAAAAGAAGTTAAAGTTGCAGAAAAAAAAGAGGAATTAAAAAAAGAAATTCCTGAGAAGATAGAGAAAAAAGTGGAGAAAAAGAAGATTTTACAGATGACCCAGTCATTTGATGATCTGGATATCTTGGCAAGTTTAGACTCCCCCAGAGAAGTAAGTAAGAGTGGGGAAGATCTTAAGCCTAAGATAATAAAGGTTTCAGATATGGAAGATAAAAATAAAATAACTGAAATGGAAGACAGAAAATTAAATGAAATCAATGATAATCCTGAAGATAGAATCGAGGAAAATTTAGATTCAGTGGAAGCTGTAATATCTGACAATGGATCGGAAAAAATCGTGGTAAAAAATGATCCAACAGATGGGGTAAAGGATATAAGATGGGATAACCTCATGAGTGAAGAAAATCCAAATATAGTAGGGCCTAAATCAGGATTAAAAGTAGGGTCTGTAGATGGGAAATCCAAAGTGATCTGGGATCCATCCAATAAGGATCCAAAATATCCATTGGAAGCAGAAAAAAATGCTCAAACTGCTGATGTAAAAATAATTTTGGATGTAGATGCCGATGGAAAAGTTCTCAGAGTAAGGTTGGTTAAAACAGGAGTAGATGTAATAGACAGAGCTGTAGAAAGCATAGCCCGTGACTGGAATATAAAACTTATAAACAGCGGAATGGCTGTAAGTGGAAGTGTCATGGTAGAATATAAATTTAAGTTAAAAGGCAGGTAATAGATGAACATATTGGGAATAAATTTAACGGAAAAAATAAAGGAATCACTGTTGGAGAATTTAGATGGAGATTTTTCTTTTGAAAGTAGTTATACTAATGTAGGAGATTATATAGAGAATACCAAATACAATCTGATAGTCATGGATATAGATGGGTTGGAAGAGTTGGATAAAACTAAAACAGTGATAAAAGAGATCTATGAAAACCAGAGTAAAGCTATAATTGTGGCACTGGGAGAAAGAGCAACCTTAGACCTGATAGCCTGGGCAATCCAGCTGGGAGTATATGATTACCTTCTTAAACCAATTGAAGAGGACGAGGTAATAAAGATAATCGAAAAAGCATTAAAAGACCAGAAGTTAAAGGCTGAAAAGTTAAAGAAAAAAGAGACACCTAAGGGAACGGTAATTGGAAACAGTCCTAAAATGGTGGAAGTGTATAAAAAAATAGGTAAGGTAGCCACAAATAAAATACCGGTATTGATAAGCGGGGAAAAGGGAAATGGTAAGAAGGCAGTGGCAAAATCTATCCATAGATTCAGCTGTCTGAAGGAGAAACCATTTGTCAGTGTAAACTGTACAGCATATCAAAAAGAGTTCTTAGACAGAAAGTTATTTGGATATGAAAAGGGAAATATATTTGAATCACAGGTAGAACAAATCGGTATATTGGAAAAGGGTTATGGCGGGTCGATTCATTTAGGAAATATAGAGTCACTGGATCTGACTCTCCAGGCAAAATTACTGGGAGTACTTCAAGAGGGAGCATTCTTTAGAGTAGGCGGGTCAAAGCTTATTAAAACCGATATCAGGATCATAGCTACTACCAGTGTAAACTTAGAAGAACTGATAATGAATGGAAACTTCATTGAAGAGCTGTATCATAGACTCCGAATATTGGAGATAGAGATACCGCCGCTGAGAGAAAGAAAAGATGATATCCCCCTTATGATCCATCATTTTATTAAAAGATTCAATGAGGAATTTTCTAAGGCGGTCAAGGGAGTATCTACTCCAGCCATGAAGAAAATAATGAGGTATGACTGGCCGGGAAATGTAAGGGAATTAAAATCAGCTGTAAAATCAGCCATGGTATTATCTAGAGGTAGGAGTATCTTAGTAGAGGACCTGCCGTCAAATATTATTGGGAATAAAACTACTAAAAGAAGGGGAGATGTCCAAGACTGGATATTATCCGACTGGGTAGAGGGAGAGATCCAAATGCTCCAGGGATCTAATCAAAAAGATTACTACGGTAATATAATCTCCAGAGTTGAGAGGGAATTGATCAGACAGGTACTGGAAGTGGCCAATGGAAAAAAAGTAGAAGCAGCAGAAACACTGGGAATTACAAGAAATACATTAAGAACAAAGATGAATAACTATAATTTAGATTAGAGTTTGAGGAGATAAGATGCATATAACGCTTTATAGAAAGTATAGACCCAGTACCTTTGAAGAGGTAGCTGGAGAAACCGATATAATAAAAACTATAAAAAATTCTTTAAAGGAAAATAAGATGGCCCATGCATATTTATTTACAGGGCCAAGAGGAGTAGGGAAGACAACTACTGCAAGACTGATAGCCAAGGGATTAAATTGTATGGAAAATGGTGTTACCGATACACCCTGTAACAGATGTGAAAACTGTATAGAAATCAGTAAAAATAAGTTTATAGATCTGATAGAAATTGATGCTGCATCAAATCGTGGAATCGATGAGATCAGATCATTAAAAGATAAGATAAATTATCAGCCTGCCAAGGGCAGGAAAAAAGTATATATAATAGATGAGGTCCATATGCTTACTAAAGAAGCGTTTAATGCTCTCCTAAAGACATTGGAAGAACCCCCGGCTCATGTTATCTTTATCCTGGCAACTACCGAACCGGATAAGATATTAGAGACTATTATCTCAAGGTGCCAGAGGTATGACTTTAAACCTGTAAATTTAAAGGAATCCATGGATCACCTCCTTATGATAGCCAAGTCCGAAGGGGTAGAAATAGATGATCCCAGTCTAAAATTGATCTATGAAAAATCCGGCGGAAGTATGAGAGATGCTATCTCTATCTTTGAAAAATTAATATCTTCATGTTATGGAGAGGGGATCACTTTAGAAAAAACAGAAAAAATATTGGGAGTTATCCCAGAAAAAAAACTGGCAGAATTTTTGGAGATCATCAGAGAGAATGACCTGGTTAATGGGATCAATTTTTTAGATGACTTATGGAATGACTCTATAAATGTAGAGGAATTTTTGAAAAGTTTTGCCTACTATCTGAAGGAACTGATGATTGAAAAAAAATCACCATTTAATATAATGAAATCTATAGCAGTCATAGAAGATATATTTGAGGTCATGGGTAAATTCAGATATGAAGAGGATAAGAGGATCTTAGGTTATGTAATCCTGCATAAAATAGGGGCAATTCATGAATTGCCCTTACATGAATCACCCGTACAAGAAAAGATAGTGGAAAAAATAGTGTATGTTGAAAAAGAGGTCTCTGCTAAATCCGAGGAGACAGGGACAATTCATGAATTGCCCGTACAGGAAAAAACAGTGGATATAAGTATAGAGGATGTCAGGACAAATTGGAATGACCTTGTAAATGAGGCCAAGAGAAGAAAGATGCCGCTGATCTCATTTTTATCTACTGCCACACCTACTAAGATAGAAGACGGGATTCTGCATATTGGATTCTACGCAGAAAATAGATTCCACAAGGAAAGTATGGAAAAACCATATTACAACGATATATTCTTAGGAGTACTCAAGGATAAATTCGGAGGGAGAGTAGTTGTAAAATATGATCTTTTAAATGAAAAGAATAAAGTTGTAGAAGATAAAAGTGATTTTGTAGAAAGAGTAGTGGACTTTTTTGATGGTGAACTTATCTAATTCTTAACTAATTATGGGAATTATGATACAATAAGGACTGTGGAAGTAAATGAAAAAGGGAGGCACAAATCATGATTAAAGTAACGATAAATATCATCTTATTATTTTTAGCGTCATCATTGATACCATTGGGGTCATTTATCTTGCCGGCATATAAGATAAAAAAAATGCCTAAATTAAATTCTAAGGACAGACTCTTGGCAAATTTAATTTCTGGCGGGGTAATATATTTTATAGATGATAAATTGTTCTTTGTCTATGTAGGCTTTTTCCTCTTACTAGAAGGAGCCTATTATATATTTGAAATGACTTCTATAGAAATATTTGACAGGATCTTTATTTCAACTACAATAACTACAGCAGCAGGATACCTGCTTATGAAAGCATTTATCGGAACACCGGATAATCTGATGACAATCATGGATACTATGTACAGGGAATATCTAATTTTAGACCAAAGTGTCATAACTACCATGATGGGTTATGTTAAAGAGCATCTATTATTTATAATGTTTACATATTCATTGGTGATAAATTATTTTACATATTTTATATTGAAAGGGAAAACCTATAGAAAATGGAATATTTCTTATTTATGGATACTGGTATATATAGTTACATTTTTTATAGATAAGACTCTGAAAATTGATAATTTTTATGTTAAGAATTTATATTCAATAACTACTTTGATCTATGTAATTTATGGAATTAAAGTATTATATAGTATGTTTAGAGAAAAGATAAAATGGAGAGTTTATGGAAAATCATTAGCAATAGTAACTGCTTGTTTTTTTCCAATAGGAATTTTTATTTTAGGAGCAATGAATAGTTTTGGAATAATAAGAATAAACAAAAGGAGGAAATAAATGTCAAAAATAAAAGTAATACTTAATACAGATGTAGCAGGACAAGGAAGAAAAGGTGACATAGTAAGTGTATCGGAAGGATATGCTAAAAACTTCTTATTAAAAGGGAATAAAGGGATTATAGCTACTGATGAAGAGATGAAAAAATTAGAAGCTAAAAAAAATAAAGCTGCGGCAAAAGATCAGGCTGAAACTGCTGTAGCAGAGGAACAAGCTAAGGTATTAGGAGAAAAAACTTTATTCATGAAGGTAAAGGCCGGGGAAAATGGAAAGGTATTTGGTTCTATAACCAATAAAGAGATATCTGAGGCAATAAAAGCTCAATTTGATATGGTAATAGACAAGAAAAAAATAGATGGAAGTATAAAAAAAATAGGTGAACACAAAGTAAATTTAAAATTACACAAAGGTGTAAAGGCTAGCTTAAAAGTAATAGCAGAAAGAATGTAGGAGAAAATATGCAAGGTATAGATAAATTAAAGATGGTTCCAACTAGTTTAGAAGCTGAAAGGTCGGTATTAGGCGGGGTGTTGTTGAAGCCGGATTCCCTGGAAGATATCGTAGAGATAGTAAAAGCCAGTGACTTCTACAAAGGAGCACATAGAAATATTTATGAAGCCATGTTAGTGGCTTATTCTAAAGGGGAAGTAATAGACCCTGTAGTTTTAATAAATACGTTAAAAAAACAAAATAAATTTGAAGAAAGCGGCGGGGAAGCCATCCTGTATGAGATTATAGAACAGGTTCCTACTGCTGCAAATATCTTAACTTACGCCAGAATAGTAAAGGAAAAAGCTACCCTGCGTAAATTAGGAGATATAGGTACTCAAATAGTGGAGATGACCCATGAAGGTTATGAAGATATAGATGATATATTGGATAAAGCTGAAGGGATGATCTTTAAAATAGCTGAAAATAAAGAGAGTAAGGATGTAATAGAGGTAAAAGATATTATATCCCAGGAATATGAAAGATTGGAAAAATTAATGGACAACAAGGGAATGACCACCGGGATCTCCTCAGGATTTAAACATTTTGATGAGATGACCAATGGTTTTCATCCTTCGGATCTCGTGATCTTAGCGGCCAGACCAGCCATGGGTAAGACAGCATTTGTTCTGAACCTGGCACTGCAGGCTGCTGTAGAAGAGAAAAAAAGTGTCATGATATTCAGTCTGGAGATGTCCAACTCCCAGTTACTCCAGAGATTCTTAGCTGCAAAGGCCAGGATTCCCCTTTCAAACCTGAGAAACGGTTTTTTAGAACAAGATCATTGGGTAAAGCTGGGATCAGCCAGTTCAAAATTAGCTGAATCCAGTATCCAGATAGCTGATATGCCCAATATAAATGTTATGGAGATAAGAGCCATGGCAAGGAGAGCCAAGGCAGCAGGAAAATTAGATATGATAATCATAGACTATCTGCAGCTTATAAAGGGTAGGGATAAAAATGGTGAATCCCGTCAACAGGAGATCTCGGATATATCCAGATCACTTAAAATAATAGCCAGAGAATTAGAAGTACCGGTAATAGCACTGTCGCAGCTTTCACGTGGTCCCGAACAAAGAGCTGACAGGAGACCAATGTTATCAGACCTGAGAGATTCAGGTGCCATCGAGCAGGATGCCGATATGGTAGTTTTCCTCTATAGAGACGACTACTATAACGAAGAGAGTGAAGATAAGGGAATTGCCGAAGTTATCATAGGTAAGCAGAGAAACGGTCCTGTAGGAACGGTAAAACTGCGGTTCTTCCATGAATATACACAATTTGGAGATTACACTACAAGTATAAACTAGTTCGTTAGGGTAACGCCTTGTGCTTACCCGATAAACTCTTCCTCCTAGGTTTCCCTCAGATCAAGGAAACCAAAGGTGAGGTGAAAGAAAAAACTTAGCCACCAATGAACACTAATCTTCACTAATAAAAAACAGTCACAGATTACAAAGAATTTTGAAAATTTATTCGTGATATTTAGTGTAATTCGTGACAAAAAAGAATTATTAGTCGGTGATAAAGTCAGATCTTAGTCTGCGTCAAAAAAAATGTTTTATATATCGACGAATATAGATTAGTCATAAAAATAAAAATAGCAATAAAAGTTAGGGTGCAAGTCTGCTTTTTATAAACATATATAAAAGGAGATGAAAGGAATGAAAAAAAGAGTAGAACTGTTAGCTCCAGCAGGGAATTTTGAGAAGTTAGAGATGGCTTTTCATTATGGTGCTGATGCAGTATTTTTAGGCGGGAAAGAATTTAGTTTAAGAGCAGGGGGACACAACTTTGACAGAGAAGAGTTAGTGGAAGCTGTTAAATATGCTCATGCAAGGGATAAAAAAGTATGGGTAGCGCTAAATATAATCCCGCATAACGATGAGATGGATGCACTGCCGGAGTATGTACAGTTTTTAGAAAAAACAGCTGGAGTAGATGGTGTAATAGTAGCAGATTTAGGGATTTTGGAGATAGTTAAGGAAAACTCAAACTTACACATAAGTGCAAGTACTCAGGCAAGTAACACTAACTGGAGATCGGTTAAGATGTGGCAGGAGATGGGTGCTTCGAGAGTTGTTTTGGCTCGTGAAGTTTCCCTGGAAAACATCAAAGAAATCAGAGCTCATGTACCGGATATTGAAATAGAAGTATTTATCCATGGAGCACTATGTATGTCTGTATCAGGTAGATGCTTACTCAGTAACTATATGATAGGAAGAGATGCAAACCGTGGAGACTGTGCCCAGTCCTGCAGATGGCAGTATAATGTCATGGAAGAGGATAATAACGGGGATAAGCAACCTGTTTATTCTGAAGATGATCCTACACATATATTTAACTCAAAAGATCTATGCACAATTGAATTTATAGATCAGATATTAGATGCAGGTGTGGATTCACTAAAAATTGAAGGAAGAATGAAGGGTATTTATTATGTTGCCACAGCTGTAAAAGTTTACAGGGAAGCAGTCAATAGATACTATGAAGGAAACTTTAAATATAGTGAAAAGTGGTTAAAAGAACTTGAAACAATGTCCCATAGGAAATATACATCTGGGTTCTATTTTAATAAACCAAATTCAGATTCACAAAATTATAACAATAGAAATTCATACAGTCAGAGTCATAAATTAGTTGCAAAAGTAGCGGAGAAACTAAGTGAAAATGAATATATCTTAGAAGTAAGAAATAAAATATTTACTGGGGAAGAGCTGGAAGTAGCAAGTAATAACGGCCAGCCGAAGATCATTGTGCTGCCGGAGATGGAGATTACAAAGAAGAGAATAACAAGTATGGTAACTGATGCTAATCCTAACTCTGTTGTAAGGGTAAAGATAGATGCAGATATCAACAGACTTGATATGATAAGAAGAGTTTTACCAGAAGCAGAATAGAGGCAAAAAGAACGAGACGTTCCACTGTCCTAGAAACTAAAGAAACCACAGATAAATTAAAATAATCTGTGGTTTTGGTTTATGAAAATATTATGAAATGAAGGTGCAAGAAATTCATGAGATTTTTAAGGAGTAAAAGATGAGAAAAACAGAATTAGTAGCCCCAGCAGGGAATATGAAAAAATTAAAGTTAGCTTTTGAAAGTGGAGCTGACAGTGTATTATTAGGCGGGAAAAAATATAACCTGAGAACAGGGAGTCATAATTTTACAGATGAAGAACTGGAAGAAGCTGTAAGTTATGCAAAAAAAAACAGTAAAAAAATATGGGTAACACTGGATATTATCCCCCATAACCATGAATTAGAAGGTTTAGATGAATATGTTAAATATTTGGAGACCATCGGTGTTCATGGTGTTATGGTAGGAGATTTAGGGGTTTTTCAGGTTGTGAGAGAGTTTTCTAACTTAAAGATAAGTGTATTAACTCAGGTAAGCAACACCAACTTTAGAGCTGTGAGGATGTGGCAGAAGTTAGGAGCTTCGAGAGTTATCTTAGCCAGAGAGATATCCATTGAAAATGTAAAAGATATTAGGGAAAAAGTACCTGAAATAGAGTTGGAGATCTATGTTCACGGAGCCATGCATATGTCTACCTCTGGCAGGAGTCTGCTGACCAGCTATATGTCTTCTAAGGAAGAAAACCTGGATTCCAACAATGCACAGTGGAAATATTCGGTAGAAGAGCAAACAAGACCCGGTGAATATATGCCGGTATTTGAAGATGAGCATGGGACCCACATCTTTCATTCAAAGGATTTATGCTCCATTGAAAATTTAGATAAAATTTTAGAATTAGGCGTAGATGCCATAAGAATTGAAGGAAGAATGATGGATAACTACTACTTAACTGCATCGGTTAGAGTTTATAATGAGGGGATCAATGATTTCTATAGTGGAAACTTTGATGTGAAAGAAGAGTGGTTGGAAGACCTGGAAAAAGCTTCACCAAGGGAATTTACAAGGGGTTTCTACTTTGGGATAGAAGGTAAGAGATCAATATAGAAAATAATAAAAAGCGGCTAAATTCCAATGAGGATTTAGTCGCTTTTTTTTTGGTGGATTTCTCTCAGACCTCACCTCTAACTCCTCTCCTAAATTAGGAGAGGAGGACTTTAACCACTCTTCCTTTCTATAGTTTCTCTTCGTTAAAGAAACTAAAGTGGAGGGAGGAGGAAAATTTTCGAAAGAGTAACGCCCTCTTTTGTTCCCCCTTGATCCACGAGTATTTAAAATTTACTCAATTGAGTAAAATTTTAAAATGTGGATAAGTGGGGGAAGTAGGTCTCGGAAGAAGGCTAAAAAGCTACTCCACCAATGTCATGAGTATTTTTAGGAGTGCTATATATAAGAATGATTCAAATAAAAGATTGAGGAAGCTATGTCTATAAATAATGCACCCTACCATAAAAAATAATTAAAAATATTGCAGAAAACCTAAAAAAGAGTTAATATGTTTATGATTAACCTATTACTTATTAAGGGAATTGTAAAAGAATATTAGGCTACTGTAAAGTCTCAACCTAAGTGAAGAAAATAAAGTATTGTATTAATTAATAAGTCGAAAAAAATAAAAACTTTAGAAAATTTCAAGATTATGTTATAAATGTTAATTATAAGGGGGAAGAACGTTTGAAGAAAGAAATGGTGACACATTATTTGGAAAAAATACCTGATTTATTAAATGGGGTAATTAATTATATTGGAGAAGAGGGTGATACGTTACTTAAGGATGTTAATGGAATCACTGGATTGATTTTAAAGGTTTTTACAAAACCCTTAATTAATGAATGTACTAAAGCAGTTGAAAAAAATAAATTGGAAGAGTTTGGACGGAATACATATTTAATGGCTGCATTAACACAAGGAAAAGAATCTTTTGAGTACGTTAATGATGATATTCGGTTTAAGGTTTTAAATGGTGAAGTGTTAAAAAAAATTAAAACCGCTTTTAAAAATGATACTGATAAATCAACAGAATTATTAAATACATTAAGATTTGATTATACAAAACATCCAATCATTTTAAAAATTAAATCTATTTATAAAAATATATTTAATGAATTGGGTGAGTCAGATGAAGTAATGAGTAAATTTATACTGCATTTTAATACTAATATTGAAGAACAGATAAAAACTAAATTTGGGGATAGTTTTAATAATCATCAAATTTCAATTGAAAATTTTTGGTTAAAAGAAAAAGAATTAGATTTATTAGAAGATATTAAAAAGCTTGAAAAAATTGGTTTTCAAGAAGATGAAAATTTAGAATATGAAACAACATATGCCAAATGGGTAGAGGTAACTAATTATAAATCACCTCATAATGAAATTGATGAAAATGAATATTCTGAAATTAACGAGTTAATTGAAGAATATTTTAAAAATGATGAAGATAATTTAGATAAGATATTATTTATTATAGCTGATTTTGGGAAAGGAAAATCAGTATTTATGAAATATCTTGCTTCTCAATTGGCAAAAGAATATCTTGAATGTATGGAAGGAAAATTCCCAATTTATATTAATTTAAGAGAATTTAGCCAGTATTCAGATGACAGTAAATTAGGCTTAGTTTCCAATTTTTTGATAAAAAAATATCAAATAGACATATCAGAAGAACACTATAAAAAAAGAGAATATGTATTTTTATTTGACGGGTTAGATGAAAGCGGAGAATTAAGGGCAGAAAATATTGATAAGGTTATTGAAAGTATTCGTAGGATTCAACGGCTTGATATGTCAATCTGTCGAAAAAATAGAATAATTATTACTTCTAGACCAATTAATGAAGGATTAAAGAGTCATTTATGTAAATATAAGCCAAAAGAAACAATAAAAGAGGGTTGTTGTCCTATACCAAATTATTTATCTATTCTAGGATTTAAAAATGAACAGGTAAATAATTATATTTATAAAAATTTAAAGAAAATAGTTCAGGATAAATCTAAATATACTAATTTTTCAAAAAAAATAATCGATAGCTTAGAAGATCAAAAAATTAACATTGCTAAAATGTTAATAGAAGATCAAGTGATTTCAGCTGATGAACTAAGACGTCCTATTTTTTCATATATGATGTTTCAATTGATAATAAAAAATATTGATTTTAATAAGTATGGAAAAATAGGTATTTATATGACATTTTTAAATTTATTGACAAAAGATGCTAAGCACGTTAAGGACATTAATTATAACGTTAGCTTAAAAGAAGAATTTGAATTCAGAAATATTTTACATGCAATTTCAGCTTTATGGATGGTAGAAAGACATACTGGAAATCAAGGAATTTTGAAAAAATCTGATATTTGCAGAACCATTAAAGGTAATAAAATTGATGATAATGATAATGTTGTCCTTGAAAAATTTAAAAAGATTAAAGATATTCAATTTTTATCTCATTCTTATTTTGGTGAAGATGGAAATACACTTCACTTTCATCATCAATCATTTGCTGAAATATTATTAGCCGAATATTATTTAAAAGCTATAATTAAGTACTCATTAGACAAACAGTCAAATGCTGAAGAATTAGGGATGAAGTTAACGCTCGGAGAACCAACTGATCAGACAATGGAATTTCTCACAAATTTAATGATTATGTTAAGAGAATCTTCAGTTGAAGAGGCTAATGAAGAAATCTTAGAAAAAAGAAAGCTTCTCCTCCCAATAATTGCATCTTTAGGAATTGATCAAAACAACAATTTATATTCATCGCACATAGACTATACATGGAATGAAAAATACATGTGTGATGAATATTTATCACACATTAATGAAGAAATGTTACGGGATTGGCCAATAAAAGGTAAAACAATTCAAAAGATTATAGATACAATGTATGAATTATTTGAATCAGATAATACAAATTTATTTGTTAAGGGGAAACAAAATTCATCATTGTTTAATGAAGAAATTTATTCAATAAACAATTATATGGTTAATTCCAATTTAAAAATTGATAAATGGATTGCACTACTAGTTGGAAATACTTTATATAATGATAAAAACAAAGAGAAGTTTTTTAACAAAAAATTAAAAATGGAAAATATAATTTCTTTGTGGAAAGATAGAAATTATACTCATGGATCAAGTTCACCTGAATGGGGAAATCAATTATTCAATGGTTTAGATTTTAATCATAAAGATAATGATAATTATTTTAATCATCAAGACAATGATGTTTTTTTTAAAAGATGGAATGCAATTAATTATTTAGATTTAGGGGAGGTAGATTTTTCAAATAGTATATTTAAAAATATTTCATTTAGAAATTGCAATTTATATAACTCTAATTTTGAAAATTCAAATTTAATTAACATAAGTTTTTTTAATTGTAATTGCGGTTATATAAATTTTGAAAACGTTAAAATAAAAAATTTAGAATTAAATGA